>NZ_RCNZ01000079.1:0-188824 GCF_004307525.1 Pseudomonas sp. Sample_21
GAAATGTGCATTTCGACCATCTGCGTGCGGTAGTCGGTGCCGCGATTGGCGTGGAACTGGCCACGGCTCGGGCGCTCGTTGCTGTGCAGGATTTCCTCGATGTTCTGGATGGTTTCCTCGGCCAGGTGATCGAGTTTAAGGAACACCGGGCCGTTGCCGCTTTCCAGTTCCTGGTGAAATTCCCACATCATCTGCCCGCTCCAGTAGTCGCACTCGATGAAGCGTTCGCCCTTGTTGTTGGCGGTGTAGCCACCCAGCGGGCCGGTGACGTACGCGCAAGCCGGGCCGTTGTAATCCTTGATCAACGGGTTGATCTGGAAGCACTCGAGATTGGCCAATTCGGCGCCGGCGTGATAGGCCATCGCGTAGCCGTCGCCGGCATTGGTCGGGTTTTCGTAGGTGCCCATCAGATAGCCCGACGACGGCAGGCCGAGGCGCCCGGCCGCGCCGCAGGCGAGAATCACCGCTTTGGCCTTGATCACATGGAAGTCGGCGGTGCGGCAATCGAAGCCCATCACACCGTTGACCGCGCCCTCCTCGTCGGTCAGCAACCGCGTGCAGACCAGGCGATTGGTGATGCTTACCCGCGCGCGTTTCAACTGCCGATACAGGACTTTCTTGATGTCGTGCCCTTCCGGCATCGGCAGCACATAGGCGCCCATGTGGTGGACCTTTTTTACCGCGTAGTCACCGGTCTCGTCTTTCTCGAACTTCACGCCCCAGCGGTCGAGTTGTTCGATGGTTTCAAAACTGTGCGTCGCATAGGCGTAGACCGCCGCCTGATTGACGATGCCGTCATTGGCGATGGTGATTTCCTTGGTGTACTGCTCCGGTGTCGAGTGGCCGGGAATGATCGCGTTGTTCAGGCCATCCATGCCCATGCTGATCGCGCCGCTGCGCTTGACGTTGGCCTTGTCGACCAGCAAAACGCGCAAATCGCGGTTCTTCTCCTTGGCCTTGATCGCCGCCATTGGCCCGGCCGTACCGCCGCCAATCACGACGATGTCGTATTCCTGTTCTAGAACTTTGCGGGTCATGCCTGCTCCCCTTTTTGCCGGTCGATCCGCAGGCGGTACTGGAACGCATCGCCACGGTAATAAAGGTGTTCAAAGTCCAGCGGCTGGCCTTGGGCATCGTGGGTCAAGCGCTCGATGCGCATGATCGGCGAGCCCGCTTCGACGTTGAGCGCCTGGGTCAGGTCGCTGTCAGCCAGCACTGCGTCGATGGCCAGATCGGCGTGGCCGAGGGCGATGCCGCAGTCGTTTTCGAGGATCAGAAAGATGTCGCGGGTGACCAGATCCGCCTTCTCCAGCCTTTCGCCTACCGTTTTAGGCAGGTAGGTGATTTCCAGCGAGATAGGCTCGCGGTTGATCAGGCGCACGCGTTTGATCTGCGCGACGATCTCACCTTCGGCCACCTGCAGACGCTCGGCGACACGCTTGTCGGCCGGAATGAATTTGAAACTGCGCAGGCGGTTGATCACCTCGTAGCCGCGCCCGGTCATCGACTCGGCGAGGCCTTGCAGGCTGCTGACGTTCTGAAAGGTTTTCGGTTTGGCGACGAAGGTGCCCTTGCCATGGATCTTGAAGATCAGGCCTTCCTTTTGCAGATCACCGAGTGCCTGGCGCACGGTGATGCGGCTGACTTTGAACAGCGCACCGAGTTCGCTTTCGGAAGGCATCTGACTGTCTTGCGGGTATTCACCGTCGAGAATCCGCGCACGGAGCACGTCGCGCAGTTGGGTGTGCAGCGGAACGCTACTGAGGGAGAGAACGTTATCGGTCATCGCGGGATCACTTGTTATAACGAGTTATGACGTGATCTTAGAGAGGTTATGACGAGGTTGAGAAATATTGTTTGGGCATAACCTTAGATGCGCGTTGCGCCGGAAGACCTGTGGGAGCGAGCCTGCTCGCGAAAGCATTCTGTCAGTCAATACCTCCGTGACTGACACACCGCTTTCGCGAGCAGGCTCGCTCCCACAGGGGATCGTGAGCTATTCAGCGTTTGAGGATCTCGTCCATTACCCAATCGGTCTTGACGGCTTGCTCGGCCACGGCGGGATGCTGTGAATCACCCCGAATATGCGCATTCATCCCCAGCACGTGATGCCACTGAATATGCTCGTGATGAGCGATCTCCAGGCTGATCTGCTCATCGGCATCCAGCTGCACCGGATGCTCGTCAAACACCGAAAACCCGATGCGCCCTTTGCTGCCGATGATCTCGACCCGATCCTCGCGCCGGTCCGCAACAAAGTTCCAGCAGCCCATGCCCAGCGCTCCGGAAGCGAACCGCCACGTGGCGCTGACCGCATCTTCCGCCGCGTACAGACCCGCCTGACGCGCGGTGAAACCGGCGACCTCAACGATGTCGCCAAGCAGATACTGAAACAGGTCCAAGCCATGGCTGGCCAGGTCGGCAAAATAGCCGCCGCCAGCCACCGCAGGGTCGGTGCGCCAATTATCGCGACCCTCAAGATCAGCCGGCGACGGCGCTTTGGTCAGCGTCCAGCTCAGATGGCGGACATCGCCGATGCGCCCCTCCTCCAGCCATTGCCGCACCTGAGCGAAGCGCGGCAGCGAGCGGCGGTAATAGGAGACGAACAAGTGCAGACCGGCAACAGCAAACGCTTGCTGCATCTCGCGGCTTTGCCCGGCGTTGAGTGCCATGGGCTTTTCCACGCAGCAATGCTTGCCGGCGGCGGCGACTTTCAGGCTGTAGGCATGGTGGCTGTCGGGCGGCGTGGCGATGTACACCGCGTCCACCTCGGGATCGTTGATCAGCGCATCGACATCGGTGTAGACGCGACTAATGCCGTGGCGCGCAGCGTAGTCGGTCACCGCTTCGAGGCGACGACCCATCACCGCAATCAGTGCCGAACCGGGCGCCTTGTAAAAGGCCGGTCCGCTCTTGCGTTCAGCGACACTGCCGCAACCGATCATGCCCCAGTGCACCACGTTCATAGGCAGTCCTCAGCCGATGCGCAACGCGCGCAGATCAAGGCGTCCGTCCTTGAGCGGCGGGCACCAGTAGTAGCCGCCGGTGATTGGCCGGCTGATCTGGTACAAGCCATCGGCAATACCGTCCTCCAGGCCGCTCATGCGCCGCAGCTGTGCCTCGAAGGCATCCAGCGAAAAGCCGAAGGCGAGGAACATCAAACCGGCACGATCGCCTTCAATCCACGGCATCGAGCGGCGCACGACGAAGGCTTCCGGGGCGAAGCTCTCCTGCGCGGTGCGTTTGACGTGGGCGGAGATTGGCGCGTCGTCGATTTCTTCGTTATCGCTCAAGCGCCGTCCCATGATGTCGTCCTTGGCGCCGGCAGACAGGCGATGAAAACCCTTGAGGTCGTGCTGCCACTGC
The DNA here is from genome assembly GCF_004307525.1 of Pseudomonas sp. Sample_21. Classification (NCBI taxonomy): domain Bacteria; kingdom Pseudomonadati; phylum Pseudomonadota; class Gammaproteobacteria; order Pseudomonadales; family Pseudomonadaceae; genus Pseudomonas; species Pseudomonas sp. Sample_21. The sequence continues at coordinate 3,367 of NZ_RCNZ01000079.1, forward strand.
TGGATCGCGGCGAAGCTGCCACCGACCAGTCCGTCTGCGCCGGAGCTCAGCAGCGCGGCGGCGACAGCGGCGTCATCGTGGGGGTTTTCCGTGCCGTCTTCGTAACCGGTGAGGTCGTGGCCGTCCATGTGGCGGAAGGCTTCCTGCATCTCGACCAGACGCAAGGCCGGGGCCAGCGCGGCTTCGATAGCGTTGCAGCGGTTGAGCAGTTCACCACGGTCGATACCGTGCAACCAGATCCACAGGGCATGCTGGGTCGACGGGTTGTTCACGCCAACGCCGGTCAGCGCGGGGAAGCTGCGCAGGCCAGCGATTTCGACATTCAGCGCCTTGGTCAACGACTCACCAAAACCAACCACCGCCGACTTGCCATCCACCAGCATCAGCAGGCTGTCGATCGCTTGTGGCAAGGCTTCAACCGACGCCAGGGCGAAAAACAGATGACGTGCTTGCGCAGGAACAGGGGTAGCGAGAATGCCCGGCTGGTAGTAACTCATGTGAACTCCTTGAAAAAGTGCGCGGAGTTTACCTGTAGCCGGATCGTTTGTGTGGGTGGCGAGAGCGTCGTCGTTCAGCGTTCACCGCCTTCGATCAACGCCCTAAAAGCCAGCGCATCGGCCGTGGCGGCGCCGCTGGCGGTGTTGTCGAAGATGCACCAGATGTCTCTGCCGTCGGCCTTCGCGCGCCGCAGGTTCTGAGCAAGCTGGTGCAGATAGGCCGCTTCATAAGCGCTGTGATAAATCCGTGGCGAGCCGTGCAGGCGCCAATACTGCAGGCCTTGCCAGCCACCCGGCGCGGTGTCGCTGCTGATCCGCGAGGGATCGACCACCGCCTGGGCAATCTGCAGCTCCACCAGCATTGCCTCAGCCTCAGTCCACGATTCGTGTCGCGGCTCCAGCACTACACTGCCCGTGAACCGTTCGCGCAGGGCATGAAAAAACGCCTCGGCCACCGGCGCATCGAAGGCAAGTTTCGGTGGCAGTTGCACCAGCAGGCAACCGAGTCGATCTCCCAAGCCCTGGCACTGTCCGAGAAACTCATCGAGCGCGGCCGCGCTGTCCGCCAGCCGCTGTTCATGGGTGATGAGCTTCGGCACTTTCACGGCGAAGCGAAAGTCCGGCGCTACCGAGTCGGCCCAGCGCTCGTAGGTCTGACGCCGATGCGGGCGATAGAACGAGCTGTTGATTTCCACACAGTTGAAGCGCGCGGCGTAGCGTTGCAGGTGCGTGCCTTCGTTGGGGAATGCCGGCCAGTGCTCGCGAGCGAGACTCCAGCCGGCGCAACCGATGTAGATGGTCGACTCGTTCAAGCGCACACCGTCATTTCTTCCCGGGCAACACGGCGCCCAACACCTGCTTGGCGGTCTGCACGATCACCCCGGCTTCGTCCGGATCGCCCTTGAGCAGGGTCGTGGCGAATTTCTTCGCTTGCTCAAGCTTGATGTGCGGTGGCAGCGGCGGCACGTTCGGGTCGGTCTTGAACTCGATCAGCACCGGCACTTCCGAGGCGAGTGCCTGTTCCCACGCAGCGGCGACCTCTTCTTCACGATCAACGAAAATGCCCTTGAGGCCGATGGAAATCGCGAACAGGTGATACGGCACATCGGGAATACTTTGCGACGCTTCGAATTTGGGATCACCCTCCATTACCCGCTGCTCCCAGGTGACCTGATTGAGGTCTTCGTTGTTGAACACCGCGCAGATCCATTTCGGGCTTTGCCATTGCCGCCAGTATTTGGCGACAGTGATCAGCTCGGCCATGTTGTTCATCTGCATCGCGCCGTCGCCGACCAAGGCAATGACCGGGCGTTCCGGGAAGGCAAATTTCGCTGCGATCGCATAGGGCACCGCCGCGCCCATTGAGGCCAGGCCACCGGACAGTGAGCATTTCATGCCTCGGCGGATTTTCAGGTCACGGGCGAACCAGTTGGCGCAAGAGCCAGAGTCGCTGGTGATAATCGCCTGCTCGGGCAAACGCGGCGACAACTCGTAGACCACCCGTTGCGGATTGACTGGATCGGCTTTGGCCATGGCGCGTTTTTCCAGGGTTTTCTCCCAGCTGCTGCGCCAGCCTTCGATCTTCTTGCGCCACTTGTTCGAGGTTTTCTGTTCCAGCAAGGGCAGCAATGCGGCAAGGGTTTCCGCTGAATCACCGACCAGATTGACCTCCATCGGATAACGCAGGCTGAGCATGTCCGGCTGCAAGTCGATCTGCACGCCGCGCGCCTGGCCTTCCTTGGGCAGAAACTCGGAATACGGGAAGCCCGAACCGATCATCAGCAAGGTGTCGCACTCGCTCATCAGCTTGTAGCTGGGCTCGGTGCCGAGCAGGCCGATGCTGCCGGTGACCCACTGCAAGTCATCGGGGAGTGCCGCTTTGCCCAGCAAGGCTTTAGCGACACCGGCACCGAGTTTTTCTGCCACGGCGATGACCAGGTCGGTCGCCTCCAGCGCACCGGCACCGACCAGAATCGCGACTTTCTCGCCGCTGTTCAGCACCTCGGCGGCGCGTTGCAGATCGGCGGCATAAGGAACGACTTTCGGCTTGCTGTAGCCGACGCCGGAATGCGCGGTGCCATGGGCGCGCGCCGGTTGTTCGTAAGGCAGATCCTGCAAGTCATTGGGCAGAATCAACGCGGTGACGCGGCGCTCGCCGACCGCAGTGCGCACCGCGCGATCAAGCAGATGGCGCACTTGCGATGGTGCCGAAGCCTGCTGCACAAACGCACCGGCGACATCCTTGAACATCGACACCAGATCCAGTTCCTGCTGGTAGTGACTGCCCAGCGCCGTGCGCGCCTGCTGACCAACGATGGCCAGCACCGGCATGTGGTCCATGCGCGCATCGTAGAGGCCGGTGATCAGGTGCGAAGCGCCGGGGCCGGAAGTAGCGATGCACACGCCCAGCTCGCCGGTGAACTTGGCGTGGGCCGAGGCCATGAACGCAGCCATTTCCTCGTGCCGTGCCTGAACGAATTCGATCTTGCCTTTGGCCCGGCTCATGGCGCCGAACACGCCATTGATGCCATCCCCCGGATAACCAAAAATTCGCGTGACGCCCCATTCGCTGAGCCGCTCAACCAGAAAATCACCTACTGTCATCGTCATCTTGACCCTCGCCATTTACCGCTGCATGGACATGTAAGGGTCTGGACAGCCCGCTGCGCGATGAAGTTTCGCTGGATTTTCCGGGCATCAACTTCGGCGCCGTGTTTGCGCGGCAATGATTTTTTGAGGCGATTGCCCTGCGCTGCGGTCGACTGATAAATCGAGCGAAGGAGGATTGGCCATGACTGAAGTACAAACCCTGCTGCTTCAACGCAATGACTGGGTGCCGAACAATCCGCGTCTGCCAGTGCTGATCTACCGCCGTGCGGTGGCCGTCGAGGGCAACGATCCGGCAGCACGCTTCGAGCAGACGTTCGGCGCCAATGGCTGGCCGGCGCAATGGCGCTACGGCATTTATGACTATCACCACTACCACACTGAAGGCCACGAAGTGCTTGGCGTGGCGGCCGGGCAGGCGCGGTTGATGTTGGGCGGGCCTGATGGGCAAGTCGTCGACGTCTGCGCTGGGGATGTGTTGTTGCTGCCGGCCGGGACCGGGCACTGCAATCTGGGATCAAGTGATGATTTTCTGGTGGTGGGTGCTTATCCGCCGGGGCAGCAGGCGGACATTTGCCGGGCCGCGCCGAGTGATGCGCAGTTGGCGCGGATCGAGGGGCTGGCGTTTCCTGAGACAGATCCGGTGCAGGGACTCGGGGGTGCGGTTGGGCAGTATTGGAGCCGTTAGGCGCGGCGCCCCCTGCCGGCGCTTTCGCGAGCAGGCTCGCTCCCACGGGAGAGTTGTGCCTGACTCCGAACCTGTGGGAGCTGGCTTGCCAGCGATTGCGGTGGGTCAGCCAATATTGATGCTGGATGTGCCGCCGTCATCGCTGGCAAGCCAGCTCCCACAAGGTAGTGTTCTCAATCCTTTCGAGATACGGTGTCTACCTGTTCTCTCCCAGCATCGACGAGGTCCGTTTCATGAGCAATGCGTCTTACGTTCCGCCCAAGGTCTGGAAACACGAAGCCCCTTCCGGCGGCCATTTCGCCAGCATCAACCGGCCGATCGCCGGGCCGACCCACGATAAGGAACTGCCGGTCGGCAAGCATCCGCTGCAACTGTATTCGCTGGCCACGCCCAACGGTGTCAAAGTCACCATCATGCTCGAAGAGTTGCTCGCACTCGGCCACAGCGAGGCTGAATACGACGCGTGGCTGATCCGCATTGGCGAGGGCGATCAGTTCTCCAGCGGCTTTGTAGAGGTCAACCCGAACTCGAAAATCCCGGCGCTGCTGGATCGCAGCGTCGAGCCGCCGATCCGGGTGTTCGAGTCCGGCTCGATCCTGCTGTATCTCGCGGAAAAGTTCGGCGCCTTGCTGCCCAAGGATCCGGCTGGTCGCACCGAAACCCTCAACTGGCTGTTCTGGCAAATGGGCTCGGCGCCGTACCTGGGCGGCGGCTTTGGGCACTTCTACGCGTATGCGCCGGAGAAGCTCGAATATCCGATCAACCGCTTCACCATGGAAGCCAAACGGCAGCTGGATGTGCTCAACCGCCGTCTCGCCGACAATGCCTATCTCGCCGGCAACGATTACACCATCGCCGACATCGCCGTGTGGCCCTGGTACGGGCAACTGGTGCGCAACAACGTTTACTCGGCGGCGGAATTTCTCGCCGCGCATGAGTACACCCATGTGCAGCGCTGGGCCGAAGCAATCGCCAAGCGGCCAGCGGTCATGCGTGGGCAGCGAGTGAATCGCACCTGGGGTGATGAAGACAGTCAGGTGCCGGAGCGGCATGGGGCGAAGGATCTGGACTGATTTCAAAAAAACCGCATGACCCTGTGGGAGCGAGCCTGCTCGCGAAAGCGGATATCAGACAACGAATCTGTTGAATGACCCACCGCCTTCGCGAGCAGGCTCGCTCCCACATTTGCGTCCGAAGGCCATCGAATCCAATTGTGAAAAAATCATTAACTAACTGACTCGTACGGGTTTATTCCCCCGGAAACTTCCGACATACTAATGCGAATAATTCTTACATGCACTCGCATTAGTTTCGTTTGGGTAAATCTTGGGGAAGCAGATAGATGTCGTTTCACACCATTCACCGCCGCTCGAACCTTTCACCTAACCTCCTCGCAATCGCCATCGGCATGGCCAGCATCGCTCCTGCGTTGGCTGAAGAAACCGCAGCCACAGCGCCCGCCAATGGCCCGCTGGAACTGCAAGCGACCGAAATCGGCGCTACGCAGATGAGCAGCACCACCGAAGACACGCAGTCCTACACCACCGGCCCGATGCAGACCGCGACCAAGCTGTCGCTGACCATGCGCGAAACGCCGCAGGCGGTGACGGTGATCACTCGCCAGCGCATGGACGACCAGAACATGACCAGCGTCAACGACGTGGTGCGCGGCACGCCGGGGCTGTTCCTCAGCGAGGCCAGCGGCCCGGGCCGGCAGACTTACAAGGCGCGCGGTTTCGACATCGACAACATCATGTACGACGGCCTGCCCAGCTCGTATTCGCCGTTCACTTTGGCCGTGCAACCGAACCTGGCGATGTTCGACCGGGTGGAAATCGTCCGTGGCGCGACCGGCCTGGTCACCGGTGCCGGCAACCCGTCGGCGGCGATCAACATGGTGCGCAAACGCCCGACCGCCGATCAGCGCGTGACCCTCACCGGCGCCGCCGGCAGCTGGGATGACTACCGTGGTGAAGTCGACGCCTCCAGCCCGCTGAACGACAGCGGCACCCTGCGTGGCCGGGTGGTGACGTCGTATCAGGGCGCCGATAGTTTTCGCGACAAGGAAGAAAACGATCACGGCCTGTTCTACGCCATCGGTGAAGCCGACCTGAGCGACAGCACCACGGCGACCCTCGGTTTCTCCCGGCAGAACGATCAGACCAATTATTTCTGGGGCGGCCTGCCGATCGGCGAAGACGGCCACCACCTTGATCTGCCCCGCTCCACTTACCCGGGCACCGACTGGGAAAACCGCAAGCTGCAAGTCGACACCGTATTCGGTGAAGTCGAACACCGTTTCGACAACGACTGGAAACTGCATGTTGGCGGTTCCACTTCGACAACCGAAGGCGAATTCTCCGGCACGTACCTGTCGCGTTACGACGGCCCGCTGGAAACCACCGCCTACCAATCGCACCACACCGACAAGCAACGCGCCTTCGATGGTTTCGCCAGCGGCCCGTTCGAAGCGTTCGGCCGTACCCACGAACTGGTAGTCGGCGCCAGCAATCGGGTGTACGACGCCACCACCAAGGAATACTCGCCCTACGACACCGGCCTGCCGATCGCCGCGCCAAAACCTGACTTCGTGCGTAGCGGCAAATCGCGCAACGTCACCACTCAGGACGCGGTTTACCTGACCACGCGCTTGAGCCTGGCCGACCCGCTGACGTTGATCCTCGGCAGTCGTCTGGACTGGTATGACTACGACGATCGCAGCGCCGACGGCGACTTAAAAGTCACCCGCAACCTGACCCGTTACGCCGGCCTGATCTACAAACTCGATGACCATCACTCGGTCTACGCCAGCTACACCGACATCTTCACCCCGCAAACCCAGAAGGACCTCGGCGGCAAAGTGCTTGAGCCGATCGTCGGTGAAAACTACGAAGTCGGTATCAAGGGCGAATATTTCGACGGCGCGCTGAACGGCAGCGTGGCGGTGTTCCAGATGGACCAGACCAACCGCGCCACCCAGGCGGCGACCCAGCTCGGCTGCCCGGAACTGACCTGCTACGAAACCTCTGGCAAGGTTCGCGCCCAAGGCGTGGACATGGAACTGCAAGGTGCGCTGACCGAGCAATGGCAAGTCGGCGCCGGCTACACCTACACCCGCGCCCACTACATCAAGGACGAAAACCCGGCCAACAATAACCAGAAATTCGATACCGACATGCCCGAGCACCTGTTCAAGGTCTCCACCGTGTATCGTTTCAAAGGCCCGCTGGAAAAACTGCGCGTGGGCGGCAACGTCTACTGGCAGAGCCGCATGTACAACGACATCGCTCTGGCCAACGGCGGCAGCTATCGCCTCGAACAGGGCGGCTACGCGGTCACCGACCTGATGGCCGGTTACGAGGTCAACAAGCACCTCGACCTGCAGGTCAACGCCAACAACATCTTTGACCGCAAGTACTATTCCTCCATCGGCACCGACGTGACCTGGGGCTCGACCGATAACTACGGCACCCCGCGCAGCTACATGATGACCGCCAAGTACAAGTTCTGAGGCGATAGCGCTCAGCAAGCACCACACAGGGCGCCGGGAGTTTTCCCGGCGCCCTTTTTTGCAGGTTCATTAGGCATGTCCAACGTTTACCGATAGTCTCTTGCGACACTTTCGCGAAGCGCCTGCCATGCCCCAGACAGATTTCTCCTCCGACCTCCAGGCCATCGGCAGCATTGACGCTGTGCCGGTGATCCTGAGCATGGTCAAGCACATGACCGGCATGCGCTTCGCCGCCGTAGCGCGGGTCACCGAGAGCAAGTGGATCGCCTGCGCCGTGGATGATTCGATTGACTTCGGCCTGTTGCCCGGCGGCGAACTGGTGCTGGAATCGACGATTTGTCATGAGATCCGTCAGCACCATCAGCCGGTGATCTTCGGCCATGCCAGCCAGCACCCGCTGTTCTCCACGCATCACACGCCGAAAACCTATGGTCTGGAAAGCTACATTTCCATTCCGATCATCAAGGCCGATGGCGAGTTCTTCGGCACGCTGTGCGCCATTGATTCGGTGCCGGCAAATCTTGATGACTCGGCCATCGAAAAGACCCTCACCCTCTTCGCCCAACTGATTGCGATGAGCCTGGATACCCAAGGCCATTTGCACGCGACCAAAACCGCGCTGGCCGATGCCAACGAAATGGGCCGTCTGCGCGAGCAGTTCATCGCCGTACTGGGCCATGACTTGCGCACGCCACTCAGTGCCATCCGCATGAGTGCCGATCTGCTGGACAGCAAAGTCGAGGACAAGCGCTCGCGCACGCTGCTGTCGGCGATTCGCACCAGCTCGGTGCGCATGGGCGTGCTGATCGAAAACATCCTCGACTTCGCCCGGGGTCGGCTCGGCAGTGGCATCCCGGTGCAGCGCAAACTGGTCGATGACTTGCAGCAAACGCTGCGCCAGACCCTGGAAGAAATCCAGGTGGCGTACCCGCAGGCGAATTTTATTGATTCGCTTGAGGTGCCGACCGGGGTCTATTGCGACCCGCTGCGGATCAGCCAGTTGTTGTCGAATCTGCTGGGCAACGCGGTGACCCACGGTTCTACGGCCGAACCGATCGTGCTCAAAGCCTTTGCCGAGGGCGACGAAATCGTTATTTCGTTGACCAATCAGGGCACGCCAATCCCGCCTGCGCTGATGCCGCTGCTGTTCGAACCGTTTTCCCGTTCCGAAGCAGGCCAGCGTCATGAAGGGTTGGGACTGGGCTTGTACATCGCCGGGCAGATAGCCAATGCGCACAACGGCACCTTGAGCGTGACGTCCGACCGTGAAACGGGCACCTGTTTTGTCGCGCGCTTCCCTGCCCGCTTCAAGTGGGTCTGAGCGCCGCTCTAAGTATTCAGTGGCGTCTGCGGCGTGTCCGGGTTGAGCTGGCGGCGGCGGAACTGCCCCGGTGGCTGGCCATGAATCTGGCGAAACCGCCGGGAGAAATAGGCCTCATCGGCGAACCCGCACAACCGCGCCACTTCGCCCACCGAGCGCGTGCTGTTGAGGAGGAAGTTGCGCGCGGCGTGCATGCGCCGCTCCAGCACCAGCTCGGTGAAGGTCTTGCCGATCTCTTTGCGCAGCCAGTGCGTCAGGTAGGTCGGTGACAGATAGGTCGCAGCGGCGACTTTGATCAGGTTGAGATCAGGATCGGCGATGTTCTTCCGCAAGTATTCGAACATGCGGCTCAAAGCGTCGCGACGACTGTTCTCGGCGGCATTCTCTTCTGCCAAGCGCTTGAGCGGCTCGGCATAGAGAAAACACACGCTGCCGATCATCTGCAGCAACAAGCCCTTGAGCATTTCCCGCGTGCCGAACTGACGGTTCTCATCGAGTGCGCGCATCTGTTCGATCAGGCCGCAGACCTGAGCGAAATCCTCATCGTTCAAAATGAAATCCAGATGTTCCTGAAAGCGGAACGGCGATAGCTCAGGCGCGAGCAGGATCGACACCTCTTCCAGATCCATCGGGTCGCATTGCAGATGCGGCAAGAGAAACGTCTGGGAAAAATTGATGACGATGAAATTACTGTCTGCGGGATGCGGAATCACATGCACGCGGTGCGGCAGGATGAACGCCAGGGTGTTGCGCGGGAATGGCCGCTGCACGCTGCCGATGTGCTGCACGGTGTCGCCACCGAGGTTGATCTGGATCTGGAAGTACTCGTGCCGGTGAGGCGCGGTTTCGGCGCGCCGCCCCTTTTTGTCGCGAATGTAGAAATCGGTCAATTCGCTGCGTTGCTGCATGACGTAGGTCGGGATACGGCTGGGTGAAGACATGGGCAGAAGGTCCTCCGGGCAGTGAGGTGACGCCTGTCATCTTGCAGGGTTGGGAGGTAGGCGGCAATGAGTCATACGATGACGTTGGCTTTTTTGAATGAAGCCTCCCCATGTGCCTGTCCAAAAACCGCATTACTATAAAAATACAAATAGTCGATATTTTTCAGCCAGTTGAGATCTAAACCTGATCTTTATTCTCAAGACAAATCGTATTTATCTTTTTGGACACGTTCGCCAAACCCACTTTTTTCAAGAAAAAACGTTCTAACCCATCGGTTGATTTAGAACCGTTGTACGACCACTGTAATGACCAACGCAGCCCAACCTCTTTCAAAAACAATCAAAGGTGCGCACGTCATGATCCTGCTATTTCCCCTCGCCGCCCCGCCCGACCTCCCCTTGAAAATCAATCGCACAAAGACGTTCCTGAACGTCTGAACGCCGCGCTGCAGCCCGTTCGCTTGCCTTGCCCCACACGTTGCGGGCAACGGCATCGGCTGCTCGAAAAATCTCGACTCTTCTAACAATAACGAGGTCTCCGCATGTCCAACTCCCATTCTTCCAGTGCCACGGTGCCGCCGGTGATAGCCGGTGCACGCGATGCCGTTTCGGCGCAGCGCCTGCCTACCCGGCGGCGCTGGTTCATGCTGTCGCTGCTGCTGATCGCGACGATCATCAATTACATCGACCGGGTGAACATCTCGATCGCCGCGCCGTTCATGGCCAAGGACTTGGGCCTGGACAAGATCGAGATGGGCCTGATCTTTTCCGCGTTCGCCTGGACCTATGCCTTGGCGCTGGTGCCGGCCGGCTTCATCGCTGATCGGTTTGGCTCGCGCTTCACCTACGGCGTATCGCTGATCAGTTGGTCGACCGTCACCGTTTGCCAGGGTTTCGCCACGGGGTTTGCCTCGCTGTTCGGCCTGCGCCTGGCGGTCGGCGCCATGGAAGCCCCGGCTTTTCCGGCCAACAGCCGCGCGGTGACGGTGTGGTTCCCGGCGCGGGAACGCGGGATGGCCAGCAGCATTTACGTGTGCGGCCAGTACCTCGGCACGGCGCTGTTCACCGGCGCGCTGTTGTGGCTGGCGACCACCTTTGACTGGCGCCACGTGTTCTACAGCACCGGCGCACTCGGCATCGTCTTCGGTGTGCTGTGGCTGTACCTGTATCGCGATCCGCTGAACTGCAAGAAAGTCAGCCAGGAAGAATTGAAGTACATCGAAACCGGCGGCGGTCTGGTCAAGAGCAGCCAGGAGCGCACCCGCTTCAACTGGCGGCAGATTGCCGAGCTGTTCAGCTATCGGCAGATCTGGGCGATCTGCATCGGCAAATTCGCCAGCACCTCGGCGCTGTACTTCTTCCTCACCTGGTTCCCGACCTACCTGATCGAAGAACGCAAACTGACCATGATCAAGGCCGGGATCTTCGCCGTGCTGCCCTTCGTCGGTGCCACGGTGGGGATTCTGCTGGCCGGCATCGTTTCCGACTTGCTGATCCGTCGCGGCTACTCGATGTCGTTTGCGCGCAAGTTGCCGCTGGTGGTCGGTTCGATGCTGGGCATGTCGATCGTGCTGGTGAATTTCACTGACTCCAACCTGATCTGCATCGCCGTGCTGACCATCGCCTTCTTCGCCCAAGGCATCGCGTCCTCGTCGTGGGCGGCGGTATCGGAAGTCGCGCCGAAAGAGCTGATCGGCCTCACCGGCGGCATTACCAGCCTGGCGGCGAATATCGGTGGCATCGTCACGCCGATCGTGATCGGCGCCATCGTCCACGCCACCGGCACCTTCGCCTATGCCTTCTGGTTCATTGGCGGCGTCGCGCTGATCGGCACCCTCTCCTATTCGTTACTGCTCGGACGCCTGTATCGCATCGAGCTGAAGGTGCGCTGAGGCAAGAACCCGGATTTGTCCAAACGCAGGCGGCTTTCGTCCAACTTCACCGACGCCAGCCGCCGTACGCTGCCCTTTCAAACAGGATGACCCGCAGGATGAACATGACTGAATACGTCTTTACCCCGGATCTGCCCGTGACCTTGCCGGTACTCGGCACCGAGCAGCGCTTCCCCATTGGCCGGGTGTTCTGCGTCGGCCGCAACTACCCATGGCCGGACACTCAAGGCCAGTCGCGCCAGCCGCCGGTGTTTTTCATGAAACCGCCGAGCTGCGTGGTCGATGCCGTCGGCGACATCGCCTTCCCGACAGTGTGCGAGGACTTCGTTCACGAAATCGAACTGGTCGTGGCCATCGGTGAAGGCGGCGCCAATATCCCTGAAGATCAGGCTCTGGCCTACGTGTGGGGCTACGCCGCCGGCCTCGACTTGACCCGCCGCGATGTGCAACGCGCAGCCAAGAGCAACGGCCTGCCGTGGGAAGGCGCCAAGGTGTTCGACGGCGCCGCGCCGATGACTGCCGTCGTCCCGGTGAGCCGCAGCGGCCATCCCGAGGGCGAATTGTGGCTGAACGTCAACGGCGAAGAACGCCAGCGCGACAATCTCGACAGCCAGATCTGGTCGGTCAGTGAAGTAATCGCGCGCATCTCGCAATCCGTGGCCCTGCGCGCCGGCGACCTGATCATGACCGGCAGCCCCGCCGGCGTTGACAGCCTGCAACCGGGCGACGTGATCAGCGCCGGCATCGACGGCATCGGCCACCTGGAAATGCGCGTCGGCCCACGGCCCTGATTCCAGCGGATTGAGAAAAAGGAGAACAACAATATGACGACCTCTTTGAAAGTTGCGCTGGTGACCGGCGCCGGCAGTGGCATCGGCCGCGCCGTGGCGCTGGGCCTGATGGCTGACGGTTTCACCCTCGTGCTCGCCGGACGCCGGCCCGAGCCCTTGCAAGCGTTGGCCGAACTGGCGCAGAGCCAGGGTCACCCAGCGCTGGCGGTACCCACCGACGTGCGCGATCCGGCCAGTGTCGACGTGCTGTTCGCGACCATTGCCGAGGTCTACGGCCGCCTCGATGTGGTCTTCAACAACGCCGGCGTCAACGCCCCCGCCGTGCCGCTGGACGAGCTGACCTTCGAGCAGTGGCGCAACGTGATCGACACCAACCTCAACGGTGTCTTTCTCTGCGCTCGCGGCGCCTTCGGGCTGATGCGCAAACAACAGCCACAGGGCGGACGAATCATCAACAACGGTTCGATTTCCGCACACACACCGCGCCCGTTCAGCAGCGCCTACACCGCGAGCAAACACGCCGTGCTCGGCCTGACCAAATCCCTGGCGCTGGACGGCCGCGAATTCAACATCGCCTGCAGCCAGATCGACATCGGCAATGCCCTGACGGAAATGTCGGTGCGCATGACCAAAGGCGTACGCCAGGCCAACGGCAGCATCGCCGTCGAGCCGATGGTCGACGTCAAACACGTCGCCGATGCGGTGCGCTACATCGCCGGCCTGCCGCTGTCGGCCAACGTCCTGAACATGACCGTCATGGCCAGCGCCATGCCGTTTGCCGGCCGCGGTTGAGCCGGCCTTTTTATTGCGTAACGAGGTAGCCATGAAGCCAGAAATCCTGCAACTGAGCCCGATCCTGATCCCGGCAATCAACGCGCGTCTGGACCAACTGTTCACCGTACGCCGCTACTACCAGCAAGCGGACAAACCCGCCTACATAAACGAACACGGCGCCAACATCCGTGGCGTGATCACCGGCGGCCACACCGGCATCAGCCAGGCGCTGATGGCGCAACTGCCGAACCTGGAAGTCGTCGCGGTCAACGGCGTCGGCACCGATGCCGTCGATCTGGCCTACGCCCGCGATCGCGGCATCCGCGTCACCGCCACCATCGGCGCCCTCACCGAAGACGTCGCCGACCTCGCCATCGGCCTGCTCATCTCGGTCTGTCGCGGCCTGTGCACCAGCGACCGCTACGTGCGCTCCGGCCAATGGCCACAAAGCCCGACCCCACTCGCCCCGCTGCCCTTGGCCCGACAAGTTTCCGGCATGCGCATCGGCATCGTCGGCATGGGCCGCGTCGGCCGCGCCATCGCCACCCGCGCCGCCGCCTTCGGCTGCCCGATCAGCTACACCGACCTGCAACCGATGAGCGACGTCCCCCACACCTTCGTCGCCGACCTCAAACAACTGGCCCGCGACAGCGACGCCCTGATCCTCGCCGCCGCGGCGGACAAGGGCGAAGCGATCATCGACGCGCCAGTGCTGCAAGCGCTGGGCAAGGACGGTTATCTGATTAACGTCGCCCGGGGCAAACTGGTGAACGAGGCGGATCTGGTGGCCGCGCTTTCGGCTGGGGAAATCGCCGGGGCTGGGCTGGATGTATTCGTTGATGAACCGAATGTGCCTGAAGCGTTGTTTGCTAATGAACAAGTGGTGCTGCAACCGCATCGGGCCAGCGCAACATTGCAGACTCGCACGCGGATGGGGGAAATGGTGGTGGCGAGTCTGGTTGATACGTTTGCGGGGAAAGTGCCGGTTGGGTGTGTGACGGGGTGAACGGGTTCCGGAGCGCTGTTCGTGATCGCGGCGCACACCGCCTTCGCGAGCAGGCTCGCTCCCACAGGTTTGATTGCGTACATTCAGTGAGAAATGGGGCGTCTGTCAGGCCGCCTTCGCTGGCAAGCCAGCTCCCACAGGTTTTTGTGGCGTGAACAGGAATTGGTCAACACCCAACGTCCAATGCAGGCTTGCTCTCAACAGAAAAGCAAAAGCGAAGGCCAGATCAAAAGATCGCAGCCTTCGGCAGCTCCAGTTGGATCGCGTTCCGCTCAAGAACAGGTCGGCTGTCAGGCCGCCTTCGCGAGCAGGCTCGCTCCCACAGAAAAGCAAAAGCAAACCATGCAGGCCGTCCCGCCACCCAACACGATGAGCGTTAGCTCGAGTAGCTTTTGATCCTGGAGCCCGTCGGCAGGCTGAGTGGAGGGATTGATCCGGGGGTGGGAGCGCAGCGACCGTCTGGCGCAGCCAGACACAGCGGAAGGAGGTGCAGCGAAGCAAACCGTAGCCGCTGCGCCCGGATCGATCCCGGAGCGAAGGAACCCCGAGCCCCAGCGAGCGGGCCGAACGTCAGGGCGAAGCCTTTTTGGGTACTTTTTCGGCGTCTGGAAAAAGTGCCTCGCCGTAAGGGCGAAACCGCCAGCCGCAACACCACCAAAAAAGGATATACACCCAAAAACCCCAAAGCATGGTCGGCCCAAAGGCCGCCAAGACCAAAAAAAAACCCCACAACCGAAAACCAGTGTGGGGCCAAAAAATTGGTTGGTTGCGGCCAACCAAAGGAGCTCTGTCAAAACCCGTCAAGCGCTCAGATCAAATACACTCCTGAGCCGCCCGCTCAAAACTCGAAGGCAACAAATTCGACGCCAGCAAATGCCGCTCATAAATGAACACCTTGCCGCCCTTCCCCGCCTTGTACGCCTCCAGCACGTTATCCGCCGACACCTTGCTCGGCACCACAATCCGATAACTGCGCTGACTCTGCGAAACCGTCGGATTCAAGGCACTGCCCTGCAATTTCGGCACCACGCAATCGGCGTACTGCGCCGGCGTCTTGCTGGTCTGCAAGGTCAGGGTCGGATCGTTCGGCGCCGAAGCGCAACCGGCGAGCAACAGGGAAACAAAAGCCATGGCTGGCACGAATAAAGGACGCATGGAGTAAATCCTGAAAATAAAGGTTCGGTTCAACCGGCAACGGTTCGACTTCACGGCGCCGCCGTTGCCATTTACGTTTTAAGAATCAGCTCGACGCCACCAGGGCCTTGAGCGACACATCGAATTGCTTCAGCGCATTGAGTTGCAGGTCACGCTGCTGATTGATCTGCGCGGCGATCTGCGGCGCCGCCTGGTTGTGCACCCAGACCGAAGGCAACTCTTGCTCGATCGCTCCCTCGGCCTTGCCGATGTACTGCAGATCGGCGTCGTAGAACCGTGCGGAAAAACGCGCCTCGACCAAACTGTTGCGCTGAGTCAGCAAGCGGTTGAACGTGTCGAGCTTGACCACCACGTCCGGATGGGCCTGAACCAGCGCATCGAGGTTGTCATAGACGGTCACCGAGACGAACTGCTGTTGCAGCGAACTCACCAGCCAGTCGAGGGCCAGTTCCGGGTCGGAGCTGCCGACAAAGGCGTCGCGGATTCGCGAGTCCAGTGCGTCTTTCGCACCGTTCAGCGCCATGTCGTGGTAGCGCTCCAGGTATTGCAGGTTCTGCAACGTGTTTTCGCTCAACAACACACCCACGGTCTGCGTGTGCTGCAACGCCGAGGCGCTGGCGGCGATGGGTTGCAGGTGACACGACCGGGCGTCGTCTGCGTAAGCCGGTGCAGTAACCACCCCGCCCATCAGCAGGGCGATCATTGCCAGTCGAGTCAGAATGTTCATCGCGCAATTTCCTTGAGCTGCGTCTTCGATGGAGGCGATTTTCCGCCGATCGCCGGCAAAGCAGAACTTGCGTTTCTTGATGGTCACTATTACTTCCAGCAATAGTTGCGCGTCGCGCAGACTGATGCACACTGAGCACATTCAAGAAAAATGATGAGGGTCTCGCCTTGAGAACGTTTGATCTGATCCGTGACGCCGTGCTGCCCGAATATCGCGATCGCGTAGCCGAATACCTGATGCAGTACGAAAGCGTCCTGCTGGACAAAAACGCCCGCGATGCACAATTGATCCGCGACACTGCCCAGCAACTGCGCGGTTATCTGCGCGGGCTCAACACCACGCGGGTGCTGGGCATGGCCTATTGGGAAGAGCTCGATCGCCGCGTGGTAGACACCTGGCTAAGCCCGCAAGAGTGACCGCTGGAGCGCCAGTGGTCTGCCCGGCAACGCGCCCCCTGCGAAAAACCTGACCAAACGCTTACAATCGCAGGCCTATTGCCATACAGACAGGCCTGCCCGGAAATGCCGCTCGACCCGCCAACGATGCTGACCATCACGATCGCCCTCGCAGCCGCTGCCGCGCTGTACCTGGCGGTCGAGTGGCGCAGCATCCGTGAGCCTTCGCTACTGTTCTGGAGCGCCGGTTTCGCCACCATCACCATCGGTTCCACCCTCGCTCTGCTGCGCAGCAGCGGTTTTCTGCTGCTGGGCATCTGGTTCGCCAACGGCCTGCTGGTGACCGCGCACTTCTTTTTCCTGCTCGGCGTGGCGCGCTTCACCCAGACCCGACTGTCGCCGGCGTGGTACCTGATTTTCGCGACGTGGCTGATCATGTTGATGTTGCCGGACGGCCCGCTGTGGTCCAAGGCCATGCTGGTGGCCAACTCGCTGCTGGTGGCGATCCCGACACTCAAGGCCAGTTCGCTGCTGCGTCCACACGGCAAGTCGTTGAGCGTTGGCGCGGTGCAACTGCGCTATGTGCTGCTCGGCCACGGCATCTTTTATGTGGCCAAGGCCCTGACCGTGGTGATCCCCGGCACGCTGATCGATCTGGCGGCGTTTCGTGGCGAGATCATTCAGATCTCGCTGGTCGAAGGCGCGATGGCGATCATGTTGATCGCCCTGTCGATGACCGGCACCGAGCGTTATCGCCGGGAAAAGCAGATCGCCCGCCTCGCCGAGCGCGATCCGCTCACGGCCCTCTACAACCGCCGCGCCCTGGAAAAACGCACGCCTCGCCTGCTGGCCGGTGTCTCCGCGCAAAGACCGGGTGCGTTGCTGTTGATCGATATCGACAACTTCAAACTGGTCAACGACCAGTACGGGCATATCGCCGGTGATCGCTTGCTGATTGCTCTGAGCGAGATGATCCGCGCCCAGCTGCCGCCCCATGCGTTGACGGCGCGGCTGGGTGGCGATGAGTTTCTGATGCTGCTCAACAACGCCTCAGCCGAAGCTATCCTTGAACTGGGCAATGCCTTGCGCGAACAGTTTCTGGCCTTGGCGTCGCACACATATCCCACGTCCGCTGCGGTGACTTTGAGCATCGGCGCCACCCTGTTCGACAAACCGCCGGCCAGTCTGGCGGCGCTGATCGAGCTTGGCGACGCCGCGCTCTACGAGTCCAAACGCGGCGGACGCAACCGCTTGCGCCTGTCCGGCCTCGCCACTCCAGGATGACCCCAGCCATGTCCAGCCAAGCCACCCCGCTGCAAGACCTCGCCGCCCCCGAAGGCGTTTGTTACGGCTGCGGCGGCCGCAATCCGCAAGGCCTGCACGTGAAAAGTCGTTGGGATGAGGACGGCAGCCACGTCATCGCCGAGCATCTGCCCGACGCCCAATACTGCGGCTGGCCGGACCTGGTTTACGGCGGGCTGATCGCCATGCTCGTCGACTGTCACTCCAACTGGACCGCCATGGCCTGGCACTACCGCGCAGAAAACCGCGAAGCCGGCAGCCTGCCGCGCATCGACTGCGTCACCGGTAACCTTGGGATCAAGTTCATCAAGCCAACGCCGATGGGCGTACCGCTGCTCTTGCGTGCACGGGTCGAAGGTGAAGTCGGGCGCAAGACCCGGGTGATTTGCGAAGTGTATGCCGGGGAAGTGCTGACGGCAGTGGGTGATTCGGTGTTTGTGCGGGTGGATACGGGGCAGTTGGCGGATGCAGCGCATGGCCGCGAAAGCCAAAGCCCCTCACCCTAGCCCTCTCCCAAAGGGAGAGGGAACTGACCGCAGTGTCTGGTGGAAATAGGCCGAACTGGAAAACCGAGTCGAACACAAATTCTGAAAAGCTTGAAAATCGGCTCCCTCTCCCTCGGGAGAGGGCTGGGGTGAGGGGCTGCGGTTCAAGCCACGCAGCCACACTCAAGCCGAAAGCGAAACGTTCGTAGCCAGCTCTTCAGCGCGACAACGCCGCCACACCAGCGCGCGCCGCGTGCAGCTTTTTATAGCTCTCGATCAAGCGCAAATGCCGATCCAGCCCTTCCAGCTTCATGCTCGTCGGTGTCAGGCCATAGAACCGCACACTGCCATTCACCGAACCAATCGCCGCATCCATACGCTCGTCACCAAACATCCGACGGAAGTTGGCCTCGTAGTCTTCCAGCTCGAGATCCTCGTCCAGCTCCATCTCCAGCACCACATTCACAGCCTGATAGAACAAGCCACGCTCAACGGTGTTGTCGTTGTATTGCAGGAACGCCTCAACCAGATCCTTGGCCTCATCAAACTTCTGCAGCGCGAGGTAGATCAACAGGCGCAGTTCCAGAATCGTCAGCTTGCCCCATGGTGTGTTGTCATCGAACTCGATGCCGATCAGCGTGGTGATATCGGTGTAGTCATCCTGCTCGCTGCGCTCCAGCCCCTGAACGAGGTTGCGCAGGCCGACTTTGCTGAGGTTGTGCAGGTTGAGGATGTCGGCACGGAATTGCAGGGCTTTGTTGGTGTTGTCCCAGATCAGGTCTTCGATCGGGTAGATTTCCGAGTAATCCGGCACGAGGATGCGGCAGGCCTTGGCGCCGATGTGCTCGTAGACCGCCATGTAGACTTCCTTGCCCATGTCTTCGAGGATGCCGAACAGGGTCGCGGCTTCTTCGGCATTGGAGTTTGCGCCTTGGCCTGAAAAGTCCCACTCGACGAATTCGAAATCTGGTTTGGCGCTGAAGAAGCGCCACGACACCACACCGCTGGAATCGATGAAGTGCTCGACGAAGTTGTTCGGTTCGGTCACTGCCTGTCCCGAGAACGTCGGCTGCGGCAAGTCATTGAGTCCTTCAAAGCTGCGGCCCTGGAGCAGTTCGGTCAGGCTGCGTTCCAGCGCGACTTCCAGGCTCGGGTGCGCGCCGAAGGAAGCGAAGACGCCGCCAGTGCGCGGGTTCATCAGGGTCACGCACATCACCGGGAATTCACCGCCCAGCGAGGCGTCCTTGACCAGCACCGGGAAGCCCTGCTCTTCCAGGCCTTTGATGCCGGCGAGGATGCTCGGGTATTTCTCCAGTACCTCTTGCGGTACGTCCGGCAGGGCCATTTCGCCTTCGAGGATTTCGCGTTTGACTGCGCGCTCGAAAATTTCCGACAGGCACTGCACCTGCGCTTCGGCCAAGGTGTTGCCGGCGCTCATGCCGTTGCTCAGGTAGAGGTTTTCGATCAGGTTGGACGGGAAGTACACCACTTCACCGTCCGACTGGCGCACAAACGGCAGCGAGCAGATGCCGCGCTGGGTGTTGCCGGAGTTGGTGTCGTACAGGTGCGAGCCACGCAGTTCGCCGTCGCGGTTGTAAATGCCGAGGGTGTAGTCGTCGAGAATCTCGCTGGGCAATTCGTCTTTCGGACCCGGCTTGAACCACTTCTCGTCCGGATAATGGACGAATTCGGCGTTGGCGATGTCTTCGCCCCAGAACTGGTCGTTATAGAAGAAGTTGCAATTGAGGCGCTCGATGAACTCGCCCAGCGCCGACGCCAGTGCGCCTTCCTTGGTCGCGCCCTTGCCGTTGGTGAAGCACATCGGCGAATGCGCATCGCGAATGTGCAGCGACCAGACGTTGGGCACGATGTTGCGCCACGAGGCGATTTCGATCTTCATGCCGAGGTCGGCAAGAATCTTCGACATGTTGGCGATGGTCTGTTCCAGCGGCAGGTCCTTGCCGGCGATGTAGGTGCCTGCCTGGGAATCGGACTGCGGCATCAACAAGGCCTGGGCATCGGCGTCGAGGTTGTCGACTTCTTCGATGATGAACTCGGGGCCGGTCTGCACCACCTTCTTCACGGTGCAGCGGTCGATGGAACGCAGGATGCCCTGGCGATCCTTGTCCGAGATGTCGGCGGGCAATTCGACCTGAATCTTGAAGATCTGGTTGTAGCGGTTTTCCGGGTCGACGATGTTGTTCTGCGACAGGCGAATGTTCTCTGTCGGGATGTTGCGCGTGTCGCAGTACAGCTTGACGAAGTAAGCCGCGCACAAGGCCGACGACGCCAGGAAGTAGTCGAACGGCCCCGGTGCCGAGCCATCGCCCTTGTAGCGAATGGGCTGATCGGCGATCACCGTGAAGTCGTCGAACTTGGCTTCAAGTCGAAGGTTGTCGAGAAAGTTGACCTTGATTTCCATGCGGGATTACCAGAATACGGCTAAACGAATGGCGGCCATTATCCGGTTTTTGTGCGGGAAGTCTCGCCCTTTCGGGATTCGCCGCTGGCCGGCGCTGCTGGAAATTCCAACGGATTCGCTACACTTTGAAAAAATCCAGGCGATACCAATAACAACAATCTGAACATTGTGCGCTCGCCATTGTTCTAGATTCAGAAGACACCGGATCAAGGACGAGCACATGGCCGTTACTCTCCCTGCGCAGCCAATCCCCACCCCGCAACGCGCCGTGACCCGGCGCCTGGCCATCGCCGTTGGCGCACTGTTCATTGCGGGTGTCATCGCCGCGATCAGCACCTTGCTTGGGATCGCCAATACCCTCGACGCGAAAGATCTGGAACAGAACCAGTTCTATTCCGTGCGCGCCGTGGAAAACCGCATCACCGCGTCGAAAAACTACATCACCAGTTACGCCTACTGGACCCGCGCCTATGAGGCCTTGAGCGGGCCGATCGACGTCAACTGGGCCTACACCGAACAGAACATGGGCAAGACCCTGTTCACCAGCGACGGCTACGACGGCGTGTTCGTCCTCGATCGCAAGCGCACCAAGTACGCGGTGATTCGCGGGCAGATGGTTGAAACCGACGTATCCGGCGTACTGCAAGCGCCCGCCTCGGCGTTGGTCGAGCAGGTGCTGAGTCAGCCTGACCTGACCAAGCCGATCAGTAGCTATTCATTGTTCGAAGGCTGGCCGGCGCTGATCACCGCTGCCGCGATCATTCCCAACGACGAGCGCCCGCTGGATGAACTGAGAAACACCTCGGTGCTGGTGTTCGTCGACAAGCTGACCCCGACCAAACTGCGCAAGATCGGCAGCGGTTATGGCCTGACGAACCTGACCCTGGTCCCGGACGGCACCATTGAGAAAGGCCATCCAAGTGTGCCCCTCGACAGCACCGGCTACAGTCTGGTCGCCGACCTGCAACGACCCGGCCAGCAATTGCTATGGACGCTGGTGCCGCCGCTCGGCGCGACGTTTCTGGTGCTGATGCTGCTCACCGCCTATTTTTTCCGCCATGCATTGCGCTCATCGCAATACGTCGACAACAGCATTCATGCCATGCAGGCCTCGAATCAGGCACTCGAGAAAGCCAATCATGCCCTCGAAGCCAGTGAAGAACGCTTTCGCGCCGTGGCCGAAGCGGCGTCGGACTGGATCTGGGAAGTTGATGATCAGTTGGCGCTGACCTATCTGTCGGCGCGCTTCAGCGAAGTCACCGGCTACCCGCAAGCCCTGTGGCTGGGCCAGGACATCGGCGAATTACTGACTTGCGACACCACGCCACTGGAGCTATGGCTGCGCAAACTCAGCGAAGAAAACAGCGCCGGCGATTTGCGCTGCACTTATCGCGATCACTCCGGGCAGCCACGCCACTGCCGGCTCTCGGCGCGGCCGATTTTCGACAAGGACAGCGTCGTCGGCTATCGCGGCACTGCCAGCGATATCACCGACGAAGTCGCCGCCCATGCGCAGATCCAGCACCTGTCGATGCATGACGCCCTGACCGGCCTGCCCAACCGCAACAAACTGGCGCGTTATCTCGACGACGTCCTGGTATTGAAGGAACACGCGCCGCCGCTGTCGCTGCTGATGATCGATCTGGACAACTTCAAACCGATCAACGATTCCCTCGGCCATCCTGCCGGTGACGCGGTCCTCCAGGAAGTCGCCACGCGCCTGCGCGAATGCACCCGCGAGCACGACCTCGTCGCCCGCCTCGGTGGTGATGAATTCGTCGTGGTGCTCAATGGCATGGACAGCCATAACGAGATCGACAAATTCTGCACACGGCTGATCGGCAGCCTGCATCAGCCGATCCTCTACGAACAGCATCCGCTGCATATCGGCGCCAGTGTCGGCATCGCCCTGAGTCGTCGACACGGTTTCGTCGCCAGCGATCTGATCCGCTACGCCGACATCGCGCTGTATCAAGCCAAATCCGACGGCAAGAACACTTGGTGCTACTTCGAAGCGCACATGAGCGACCAGATCCAGACGCGCCGGCAAATGGAAGATGACCTGCGCCATGCGCTAAAACACAACGAATTCGTCTTGCACTATCAGCCGCGCTACAAGGTCGACGGCAAACACATCGTCTCGGTGGAGGCGCTGGTGCGCTGGCAGCATCCGACCCAGGGCCTGCTCGGGCCGGACGTGTTCATTCCGCTGGCCGAGCAGACCGACCTGATCGTACCGCTGGGCCGCTGGGTGCTGCGCGAAGCCTGCGAAACCGCGCTGGAATGGCCCCATGACATTCTGCTGTCGGTCAACCTTTCGCCTGCGCAGTTCGCCCTCAGCGATGTCGTCGAGGATGTTCGTGAAGTGCTGGTGGATACGCGTTTCCCGGCCAGCCGTCTGGAGCTGGAGATCACCGAGAACGTGATGCTCAATGACACCGACGGCGCGCTGACCACCATGAATCAGCTCAAGGAGCTCGGCGTGCGTCTGAACATGGACGACTTCGGCACCGGTTATTCGTCGCTCGGTTACCTACGCGCCTATCCATTCGACGGGATCAAGATCGACAAACGCTTTATCGCCTCGATCAGCAGCGGCACCAACGACCGTGCCGTGGTGCAAGCGATCATCGGTCTGGGCAAAGCCATGGGGCTGACGGTGACGGCCGAAGGCGTCGAGACCGAGGAGCAACTGGCGATTCTCGGCAAGGATCAATGCAACGAGGTGCAGGGTTATTTCATGAGTCGGCCGATCGACAAGGTTGCTTTTGCTGATCTGCTACGAGCTTCGCGACTGTCGCTGGTGAGCAAAAAAGGTCGGGTGACGTGAATCTCAACCATCGTTGGCAACGCGCACCTTGCCGCTGAACACGCGGAAACCGAAGGTGTTGTAGGCCAGGGTGATGGGGATCAGCACGGCGAATCCGACCAACATGAAGATCTGGCTGGTGGGGCTTGAGGCTGCTTCGCTCAAAGTCAGATCCGGCGGAATGATGAAGGGATACAGCGCGACCAGCATCACCGCGAAAGCCAGCACTAAAACGCCCAATGCGGCGAACAACGGCACACAGTCAAAGCGCTCGTGAAAACCTTTGCTGAACACCCATCCTAGAGCGCTGACGATCAGCCCTGCCGGCAACCACAGCCGAATATCGGCGAGCCTCCGGGCATATTGCGGCTGCAATGTCGCCGTCCATGCGATCAGCACCAGCAATAACGCCACAACGACCAGCGACAGCACGCGGGCCTGGCGGGCCGAGTGCTGCTGCAATTCATCAAGGGTGCGCCAGTACAGCCAGCACGTCCCCAGCCAGACGTAACCGAGCACCAGCACCAAACCGCAAAACACAGGGAACGGATTCAGCCAGTCGCGGCCATCGCCAATGTACTGACCGCCCTGATGCGCAACGCCTTGCACGAGAGTGCCGAGCACCATGCCCTGGACAAACCCGGTCAGCAGCGAAGCCAGCGCCAACACGCCGTCGACGATGCGCTTGCGTCGCTCGTTCGGTGCGTAATCGCGAAACTCCAGCGCCATGGCCCGTGCGACCAAGGCGAGGAACATCACGATAAAAGGCACGTACAAGGCCGGCAGCAAGATCGCGTACGCCAGCGGAAACAGCGCCAGCAGCCCGCCGCCGCCGAGCACCAGCCAGGTTTCGTTGGCGTCCCACACCGGCAGAATCGACACCGCCATCACCCTGCGCTGCTTGCTGCAAGCCGTGAGGCCCATGAGCATGCCGACGCCCAGATCGGTGCCGTCGAGCAGCACGTAGTTCATCACCGAGAACGCCAATGCGGCAGCGCACAATAGAGTCAGCCAGTCGGTGTCCATGTCTGCGACTCCTCAGTGCCCGGTTTCGTCGGCCAGCGTGGGCTGCGGCCCGGGTTGATCCTGCTGCGGCGGCTCGCGCAACAGGCGCAGCAACACCCACAGACCGATGCCGAAGATCAACAGATAAAGCAGCAGAATCAACCAGGTCGAGCCGACGACTTGAGCCCTGGACACTGATGACAGACTGTCCGCGGTGCGCAGCAATCCGTAAACGGTAAATGGCTGTCGCCCCACTTCGGTGACGACCCAGCCGCTGAGCATCGCCAGAAATCCGGCCGGCGCCAGCAGCACGCACGCGCCCAGCCAGCGACGCGCCGTGTACAGGCGATTACGTCGGCGCAGGATCAGGCTGACCACACCCTGCCCAAGCATCAACAGTCCCAGCCCGACCATCAGCCGGAACGCGAAAAACACCGGCGCCACGGGCGGGATGTCCTTAGCCGGGAACTCATCAAGCGCAGCGATGGTGCTGGTCAGATCATGCTGCAGGTAGAGGGAGCCGATGCGAGGAATGGCGACTTCCCAATTGTTGCTCCGCTCGTCCATATCCGGCCATGCGAACAGGCGCAGTGGCTCCCCCGCGCCCTCTGGCGGGCGCGTCCATGAGCCTTCGATGGCCGCCACTTTCTGCGGCTGGGCGTGCAAACTGTGCCGGCCATGCAGATCCCCGACAACAATCTGCACCGGCATCAGCAGCGCAATCACCCACAGCGCCATGGAGAATTGCAGGCGAGCACGCGGGTTTTCCCGGGCCTGGCGCAATTGCCGGGCGCTGATCCCGGCAATCAGCGTCGCGCTGCCGATGAACACGGCGAGCAGCATGTGCGCCAAGCGATAGGGAAACGAAGGATTGAAGATGATTGCCCACCAGTCCTCAGCGAGGAAACGCCCGTCCGCGCCAATCGAATAGCCGGCAGGGGTTTGCATCCATGAGTTGGCGGAAAGAATCCAGAACGCGCTGATCAGCGAGCCCACCGCCACCGCACACGTGGCGAAAAAATGCAGACGCGGGCCGACCTTCTTCAGGCCGAACAGCATGATGCCGAGAAATCCCGCTTCGATGAAAAATGCCGCCATCACTTCATAGAACATCAGCGGGCCGAGGACATCACCGGCCTGCACCGACAGCCGCGACCAGTTGAGGCCGAACTGATACTCCAGAATCAATCCCGACGCCGTGCCCACTGCGACATTTAGCGCAAACACTTTGAGCCAGTAGCGATAGACATCCAGATAAACCTGGCGCCCGGTCCTCAACCACAACGCTTCCAGCACCATGAGGAAATTCGCCAGACCGATGCTGAACGCCGCCAGCACGATGTGAAAGCTGATCGTGATCGCGAACTGAGCGCGGGCGGCCATCAGGGCCGAATCAACAGGCTCCATCCATCAGCCGCTGTAGAACACAGCCAGCTTGTTGCCTTCAGGATCGCGCAGATAGGCCACGTAAAAGTCCGGCGTATAGGCTTCGCGCGTGCCAGGCGGTCCTTCATTGCTGCCGCCACTGTCGAGCCCGGCCTTGTGCACCTGATCGACCTGGTGCCGCGAGTCGGCGCGAAACGCCGGCATCATGCCGTTGCCGGGTGTCGCCGGCTCACCATTGAACGGTTGCGAGATGTGCACACTGCCCGGGCCGTTGGACTTGTCGGCGCAATCGGGCAAGTAGAAACAGTAGTGTTCTTCACGGTCATGCCGGTAGCCAAGCGGCGTCAGGATCGCCTTGTAAAAAGCCGCCGAACGCTCGACATCGTTGGCGCCGATAAACAGATAACTGAGCATGGGATGTCCTCCGATGGCAGCTGTCAGCGCTGTGGCTGTTCCTCGTTCAGGGTAAAAACATTGCCGGCGTCACGCACCAATTGGCGCCATTCGGCACTGGTGATCAGGCCCTGCTCCTCCATCTGATCCGCAGCCTTGAGCAACTCGTCATATTGCTGTTCCGGATCCAGATCGCCCTCGGCCTGCTCCGCCATCCTGCGCCATGCCGCCAGTGATGCCTTTTTTTGCTGATCGAACATACGGGTATCTCCTGAGGGACTTACCCGGTAGAAAAAACAGCGCGACAGAGGTTCAGGGCAGATGACGGATGGACGGGTGATACGCAAAACCTTGTCGGAGTGAGCCTGCTCGCGATAGCGGTATATCTTTCAAAACATTTGAATGTGCCTCCGTCATCGCGAGCAGGCTCGCTCCCACAGAAAAGCAAAATCAAAAGATCGCAGCCTTCGGCAGCTCCTACAGTTGGTCGCGTACCACCTCAAGTACAGGTCGGCTGTCAGGCCGCCTTCGCGAGCGGGCTCGCTCCCAAAAAAGCAAAGCAGCGCAGCTGCCCGCGGCGAAGCCGCCCCACTCAACAATGAGCGCAAGCTCGAGTGCTCTTGATCTTGATCCACCGGCGACGTCGGAAGGCTGAGTGGAGGGATTGATCCGGGCGTGGGAGCGCAGCGACCGTACGACGCAGTCGTACACAGCGGAAGGAGGTGCAGCGAAGCAAACCGTAGCCGCTGCGCCCGGATCAGTCCCGTAGCGAAGGAACCCGAGCCTGCGAGGGCCGAACGTAGGAGCAAAGCGTTTTGGTTACTTTTGGGCGTCTGCAAAAGTGACCCGCTGTAAGAGCGGAACCGCCAGCCGCAACACCCGAAAAAACGGATATACACCCAAAACCCCAAGAGCCTGGTCGGCCCAAAGGCCGCCAAGCCCCAAAAAATCCCGCAAAGTCAAAACCGCTCCGCCACCCGCTTGTACGGATAATCCGGCTCCCGATACTTGCCCGGCTTCTGCCGTTTCGGCAACTCGACCTTGTCGCGCTCAACCTCCTCATAGGGGATGCGACTGAGCAGATCAGTGATGATGTTCAGCCGTGCACGACGTTTGTCGTTGGAATCGGCAACCCTCCACGGCGCCCAATCGGTATCGGTATGCTTGAACATCTCGTCCCGCGCCCGTGAGTAGTCATACCAGCGGCTGTAGGATTTCAGATCCATTGGTGTCAATTTCCAGGTCTTGCGCCCGTCATTGATTCGCGCTTCGAGCCGGCGGGTCTGTTCCTCCGGACTGACCTCAAGCCAGTACTTGAGCAGGATCACCCCCGAATCAACGATGGCGTTCTCCACCCAAGGAATCGACTTGAGAAACTTGTCGGCCTGCTCCTCGGTGCAAAAGCCCATGACCCGTTCGACACCGGCGCGGTTGTACCAACTGCGGTCGAAAATCACCACCTCGCCGCCCGCCGGCAGATGCGGCAGGTAGCGCTGCACATGCATCTGGCTCTTTTCGCGATCGGTTGGCGCCGGTAATGCCATCACGCGGAACACCCGTGGGCTGACGCGTTCGGTGATCGCCTTGATCACCCCGCCCTTGCCTGCACCGTCGCGCCCTTCGAAAACAATACACACCTTGACACCTTTGGCGATGACCCACTCCTGCAGCTTGACCAGTTCAATGTGCAGCTTGCGCAGCTGTTCCAGATAGTCCTTGTTTTTCAAGCGTGGACGTTCGATTGCCTTTGCAGGTTTCTTCTTGTCTTTCGCCATGAACCTGTCCTCGCGCTTCAACAGCCCGCTGAATTTGTTTATTGACCCGAAGGGCCTGATCCGTGAGGTTAGTTCACGCCCGGTTGTTTGCCATTGCCGGGCAAAAAAGCCTTGTCGCCATGTGTTTCCTGAGATTGTTCCGACGTCGCACTGTTCATTGCCCGATCCCCTGTTTGCTGGAGTTTTTTCGATGCCGTCGTCCAAATCATTGCCCACTGCCCTGCTCGGTCTGGCCCTGGCCTGCCCGGCGATGGCCGAGACCCAAGGTCTGGAGCTGGGGCAAGTGCTGATTTCGGCGGATCAGCGCAGTAGCAGCGATGCAGCGGTCGAAGAAGCGCGGCAACGCCTTGAGCAGGTTCCCGGCGGCACCAACGTGGTCGACATGCGCCAGCCGTTGCAGGGCCGCGTTGCCAGCAATCAGGATGTGCTCGCCTATCAGCCGGGGGTGTATGCGCAGTCGGCGGGCAACGAAGGCGTGAAAATTTCCATCCGTGGTTCAGGCATCAACCGCGCGCCCGGCGCCCACGCCTCGGGGCTGTACACGATGCTGGATGGCTTGCCCCTCACCGGCCCCGGCGGCACACCGTATGAATTGCTCGAGCCACTGTGGGTCGAGCATGTCGAAGTTCTGCGCGGCGCCAATGGCTTCGATCGCGGTGCGCTGGCGCTGGGCGGCGCTATCGATTACGTCAGCCACACCGGTTACACCGCGCCGAAACTGCAAGTGCGTTACGCCACCGGCAGCCATGGCTATCAGCAGCGCCAGGTCAGCTCCGGGCAAGTCCTGGGAGATTTCGATTACTACGTGTCGCTGACCGATGCCAACGCCGACGGCTATCAGGACCACACCGCCAGCGAGAGCAAAGGCCTGATCGCCAACTTCGGCTATCGCTTCAACCCGAATCTGGAAACCCGCTTCTACTTCCGCTATCGCGAGACCGACAACGACCTCGCCGGTCGCGTGACCAAGCATTCCATCGAACACAGCCCACGGGCAGCCAACCCGGCGTATGTGGCTCGCGATGACAGCCGCAAGCAGCCCGGCAGTACCTTCATCGGCAACAAGACCACGTTCTATCTCGATGACGATTCGAGCATCCAGACCGGCCTCGCCTACCACGACTACCCGATGGATTTGCGCGAAGGCCCGAACCGGCTGAAGGTGGCTTACACCGA
Source organism: Pseudomonas sp. Sample_21 (assembly GCF_004307525.1). NCBI lineage: Bacteria > Pseudomonadati > Pseudomonadota > Gammaproteobacteria > Pseudomonadales > Pseudomonadaceae > Pseudomonas > Pseudomonas sp. Sample_21. The sequence goes on from NZ_RCNZ01000079.1 coordinate 32,425, forward strand.
CGTCAGCGGCACCTTCGACTACAAGCGCCGCGACACCCTGTTCGGCATGGAAAGCCGCAGCAACGTCGGCCTGCGCGTGACCAAGCACCTGCCCAACGATGGCGCCAGCGAGTTCGTGCGCATCCCGAGTGGCAACACCGCCAGCTATGCCCCGGGCACGCGGATGCGTAATTTCACCTATCAGGGTTCGGATACCGTGCTGCATTTCGGCAATGACCTGGAAATTGCCGACGACCTCTGGCTGAGCACCGGCCTCGCCGCGATCTACACCCGCCGCGAAAGCGCCGTGACCTATCCGCAGGGCGGCGGCAAGACCAGTCTCAGCGACTGGGACTATGCACCGCGCATCGGCCTGCGCTATCAGATTACCTCCGACGTGCAAGTGTTCGGCAACCTCAGCCGCTCCGTCGAAGCACCGCACCCGTGGTCGCTGATCTACAGCTCCAACGTGCGCTTCCCTGCCGGCAACGGCGCCGCCACCGGCACCCAGCGCGACCCGGTCGAACTGCAAAACCAGACCGCTACCACTCTGGAACTCGGTGGCCGTGGCGACAGCAAACTGGGCGAATGGAGCCTGGCCTGGTACTACGCGCAAGTTCGTCACGAACTGCTCTCGGTACTGCCGGACGCCAACGCCGTCACGCCCTACGAACTCAATGCCAGCCCGACCGTGCACCAGGGCATCGAGGCCAGCCTCAACAGCAAACTCTGGACCGCCGCCGACGGCCGCCAGCTGAGCTTGCGCCAAGCCTACACCTTCAGCGACTTCCACTACCGCGACGACGAACGCTTCGGCGACAACCGCCTGCCGGGCCTGCCGATGCATTATTACCAGGGCGAACTGCGTTACGACTGGCCGCAGGGCTTCTTCGCCGCCGTGAACACGCAACTGGTGTCCAAAGTTGCCGTGGACTACGCCAATAGCTACTACGCCGACCCTTACGCCCTGTTCGGCGCCACCCTGGGCTACAACGCGCCGAAGGGCGACTGGCAAGGCTGGGTGGACATGCGCAACCTGACCGGCAAGCGTTATGCGGCAACGGTCACGCCGGGGTATGACGACAAAGGTCTGGATGCCGCGCGGTCGACCCCGGGTGAAGGGATGGGGGTTTATGTTGGGGTTTCGTGGAGTTTGTTGTGAGGCCTGTTGGCTGTAGACGGACAACTCCAGCCAATCTGCACTACGCTGGCTAGCGATATGAGACAGCTTGCGGAAGGTTCGCTCAATGACAGTCTGCTGCCCTGATTGTGGGTTCACCACCGATAACCTTCCGCCCACGCATAAATGCCCTGAGTGCGGAGAGTTTTCCCACGATTGGTTGATTTACGACTGGGAAGAATTTGTTGCGATCAAACGTCGGCACATCAAGTACAACGTCGCGATTCTTGGGGGATTGCTGATCAATGTGCTTCTGGCCCTCGCGCTTCAGTCCAGCAATGCTTTCCAGTGGTTTCTGACGCTACTGGCAATACCGGCGATCATCAGCTGGCTTCGTTGTCGCAGACAATTGCGGGCGAGGTCAGCGTATAAAGGCCACGAAGCTGGAGTTGTTTTTCCATGGTTTAGCGGGTTGGGTGGTCTTTAATGGCTGTGCAATAAGGAGCTCTTGCCAGCCCGACGTCCTCTTGCAATACGAATCCGAAACGCAACAAGCAGTGGCAAGCCCTTCAAGGAAGATGTAGATGCGCGAACGCAAAGCAGCACGATTACTGGTCATTAGTCCCTCGCAAGAAGTTCTGCTTTTCAGATTCATCCATGAAAACGGCGCCTTGGCCGGCAGAAATTACTGGGCAACCCCGGGCGGCGGCCTTGAGGCCGGTGAGACATTCCATGACGCTGCAATACGTGAGTTGCGTGAGGAAACCGGTATTGAGGTCCTCACGGTTGACGGACCTGTAGCGCACCGTGATTTTTCCATGCTATTACCCAGCGGCGAAACTGTACTCGCGGTCGAACAATATTTCGTCGCGCATACGCCAAGCGAGCGGCTATCCAGAGCTGGCTGGACTCAGGAAGAAACCGAGGTCATGGCCGATCATCGTTGGTGGTCCGCTGAATCGCTACGAGGCACCGACGATCAGATATGGCCCGAGAGGCTGGATGAAATGCTGGTGAATGCAGGCATCTTCGAGTCGGTCAGGTAATCATCGCTCTCCACTGAAAATAACGGACTGACCTCATGGATACTTCCCAAGAAAACCCATTGGAAACATCGCTCCGACTCGCCGCGGACGAACCCGCGCATCGCCCTGAGTTCTATCGAACCCTCCTGGACTCGACCGTTTACATCCTCGGCACCGCCGGTGCGGCGCAAGGCCATGTCAATCTCGAAGCCGGCAGCAACATCAGCATCGCTCATTGGCAGAAGCCCGATGGCACGCCGGTCATTCCATTCTTCTCCTCGCTGCCAACGCTGCAACAATCCATCGACAGCGAGCAGAGCTATGTGGAGATACCTGCACGATCATTGTTCGAAATCACGCTGGGCGCGCTGCTTTTTCTGAATCCGAAGTCGCCGTACGGCAAGGAATTTCTTCCGGAGGAAGTGCAACGCCTGCTCTCAGGCGAAATCGGTCGGCCCGCCACGCAGCGTACCGTGGAAAAAGAAACCAACGTCTTGCTTGGACAGCCTTCGGACTACCCATCGACGATGGTCCATTCGCTCTCGCAATTGCTGGCCAAACACGCCAATGTGAAACGCGCATTCCTGGCGCTGATGCACGACCCCTCGATTGATGAAAAACCGCACTTGATCGTCGGCATCGAAGCGGATGGCGATATCGAACAGGTCATGCGCGAGGCCGGCAATGTCGCTGGGGATACAGCCCCTGATGGCGGGCCGGTTGATTTTTGCCGCGTGCTGACGGGACAAGCCGGGCTGAGTGATTACTTCCTCAGGGAGACCAAACCGTTCTACGAACGCAAGTCACCGAGCAGGCTGCGTTCGTTATTTGGCTTTGGTTGACACGCCTGCATGCCGCTTGATCAGCAGGCCAGTGGTCGATTCTGATGAGCGTAACCTTGGATTCTCTCAACCCGCCCTCATAACAGTGGGTATCCCCACATCGTCTCGAGAGGAAGCACAAACCATGACCACTCAAACCGAAACTGCCATTCTCGCCGGCGGCTGCTTTTGGGGCATGCAGGATTTATTGCGCCGCTACCCGGGTGTGCTGAAAACCCGCGTCGGCTATACCGGCGGCGATGTGCCGAATGCGACCTATCGCAACCACGGCAACCACGCCGAAGCCATCGAGATTGAATTCGATCCGGCGGTAATCAGCTACCGGCAGATCCTCGAGTTCTTCTTCCAGATCCACGACCCGAGCACGCCCAACCGTCAAGGCAACGATCTTGGCCCGAGCTACCGGTCGGCGATCTACTACCTCAACGACGAGCAGCGTGCCGTCGCCGAAGACACCGCTGCCGATGTCGACGCCTCGAAGCTGTGGCCGGGCCGTGTGGTAACCGAAATCGAACCGGCCGGGCCGTTCTGGGAAGCGGAACCCGAGCATCAGGATTACCTGGAGCGGATTCCGAATGGCTACACTTGCCATTTCATCCGGCCTAACTGGAAACTGCCGAAGCGCGGTTGAAGAAACTGCTGGCGGGGTTCAATGCCCCGCCACCACCGAAGCTTCTACAGAGCGCGGGCCCGACTTGAAACCGTGGGCCCGGGCACCCCAGGCAATGGCGAAGGCGATAGCGACCAGTGCCAGCATGGCCCACGGAAATGAGGCAACGCCCCACTGATCGAGCAGCACGCCGCCGACGACACCGCTGCCAGCGATCGCGCTGTTCCACGCCACTACATTCAACGACAAGGCGACATCCGCTCCGTTGCCCGCCGCGTCAGCCAGCGCCGTTTGCAACAGCGTCGCCGCGCCGCCGAACGTCAAACCCCATACCGCCACGCCGAGATAAATCACCTCTGGGTTGCGTCCGCCAAAACCCAGCGCCACGCAGACCGCGGCAAAGGTCGCCAAACTCAGCAGAACAGTCGAGCGCAGCAGCGGCTCGACCAGCTTCGCCGTCAGCCATATCCCGACCAGCGCGGCGATGCCGAAGATCAACAACACCACATCCACCCGCTCGGCCATGCCCGCCGGCGCCACGAACGGAGCGATATAGGTGTAGAGAATGTTGTGCGCCAGCATCCAGCTGATCACCACTGCAAGCACAGGACGCACGCCCGGGGTAGTCAAGACTTTGCTCAGCGATAGGCGTTGATGGGCCGGCTGCGGCGGGTAGTCGGGCACTTTCACCAGCACCCAGACGATCAGTACCAAGGTCAGCGCCGACATCAGGCCGAATGTAGTGCGCCAACCGACCAGCCCACCGAGCCACGTACCCAGAGGCACGCCCAGCGACAGCGCAATCGGTGTGCCGACCATCGCCAGTGCCAACGCCTTGCCCTGCTGTTCGGGCTCAACCATGCGTCGCGCATAGCCGGCCAACAGACTCCATGCCAAACCCGCTGCAACCCCGGCGAAGAACCGCGCGACCAGCGTAACGCCGTAGTGCGACGACAGCGCGGTAATCGAATTGAACAGCAGGAAACCGACAATCGTCAGCAGCAGCACGTTGCGGCGCCGCCAGCCCCGGGTGGCGATGGTCATCGGGATCACCGCCAGTACGGAACCCAATGCGTACGCGGTAACCATTTGCCCGGCCATGGACGGCGAAATCGCCAGGCCTTCACTGATCAACGGCAACAGGCCCGCCGGCAGGGTTTCGGTGACGATGCAGATGAAGCCAGTCATGGCCAGCGCCAGCAAAGCGCCGATGGGCAGACCTTTTGGCGTAGCCGTTAACGTGATTGAAGGTGTCACTGGAAGCTCCTCGAAAAACCGACTCAGATTTAAATACCGATCGATCTAGATCCTGAGGGTGCATGCGCAGCGTTGTCAACAATTTCTGTATCGACTAGTCTTTATATTAAATCAATGAGGAGTCAGGTCATGGCGAGAACCGGTCGCCCCCGTCAGTTTGATCGCGACGACGCCGTCGATCAGGCTTTGCAACTGTTCTGGCAACACGGCTACGACGCGACATCGCTGGCCCAATTGAAGGCAGGCCTGGGTGGCGGTATCTCTGCACCTAGCTTCTATGCCGCGTTCGGTTCCAAGGAAGCGTTGTTCGATGAATGCGTGCAGCGTTATTTAACCACCTATGCGCAAGTCACCGAGTGCCTGTGGGACGACAGCCTGCCACCACGCCAGGCGATCGAGACCGCTTTGCGCCAGTCGGCACGCATGCAGTGCGACGACACACACCCCAAGGGCTGCATGGTTACCCTCGGCGTCATGAGCGCACCGAGCCCGGAAACCGCCCATGTGGCGCAAGCCCTGACCCACTCAAGGCAGCGCACCCGTGCCGGCATTCAAGCCTGCGTCGAACGCGCTGTGAACGCCGACGAGCTGGCCAGCGGCACAAGTGCGGCGGCGATGGCGACGGTATTCGACAGTTTCCTGCAGGGCATATCCATCCTCGCCAGAGACAACACCGCGCTGGATAACATTGATGCTGCTATCACTCAGGTCATGCAAACCTGGGACATTGCCGTCACGCGTAAGGCGGATTGATCAAATCACAAATGCACCGGTGCCACCGGCGCCGAACCCGGCTCCGGCACATCGACATTGACCTTCAGTGCAATCAGCAGCGCGGCCAGCAACATCAGAATTCCAGCCGCTACAAACACGCCATTGATACCGCTGAAACTGAACACCGAACCGCCGGCGGCGGCGCCTGCGGCAATCGCCGACTGCACCGATGCGACCACCATGCCGCCTGCGCTTTCGGCCTGATCGGGTATCGAGCGCGCCACCCAGTTCGACCATGCGACCGGCACGCCACCAAAGGCCATCCCCCACAGCGCCAAGAGCAACGCCTGCCCGTTGACCGAGGCCGGTAACCCGACCAACGCCAGAGCAACAACGCCCACCAACACTGGCATCAGCACCAACGTTGCCCTTGGATTGCGCTGCAACAGCCAGCCGGCGAACAGCGTGCCGGCAAAGTTCGCCACGCCGAAACCAAGGAGCATCAGTGCCAGCATCTGCGGGCCGACGCCGGTGGTGCTTTCCAGAAATGGCCTGATATAGGTGAACAACGCGAAATGGCCGGTATGCACCAATACACAGCCGAACATGCCGACGGCAATGCCCGGTCGCAGCAACACCTCAAGCACCGTACGCAGGCGTGACGGACGATGCGGCGCCAGACTGGGTAGCGTGAACATCTGAAAGACCAGCGTCACCACGCCCACCGCTGCTGCTGCGAAAAACGCGCTGCGCCAACCAAACTGGCCGCCGAGATAGCTGCCCAACGGCACCGCCACCACGGTACCTACGGCGATCCCGCTGAAGATGATCGACAGCGCACGCGGCAGCAGCGCCGCCGGCACCAGGCGCATCGCCACGGCCGCCGCCATGCTCCAGAATCCGCCCAGAGCTATGCCCAAAAGGATGCGCATGATCAGCAATACTGCGAGGCTGGACGACAACGCGACCAGCAGATTCGAGGCGATCATCAGTGCCGAGAAACCGAGCAAGACCAGGCGCCGATCAAGGCTGCGCGTCAACCCAGGTACGAGCAATCCGGCAAACAGCGCGACCACCGCGGTCACCGTCACCGCTTGCCCGGCCAGCGCTTCGCTGACGCCGAGATCGAGCGCCATCGGCGTCAGCAGGCTGGCCGGCAGATATTCCGCCGTGAGCAGACCAAACACGCCCATCGCCAGTGAAAACACCGCCATCCACGCAGGCACCAGCGGTTCCCCGTCAGTTCGCCCATCACCTACACATTCATTCATTTCAAGACTCCCTCGGACATTTCGAGAGGGCAGTCTATTGGCGGCAAACCGGATGATCTATGATGCGCAGTCTTGAACTTTTGATCGAAACCCCGAACATGAGCAGCACCGATCCCTTTTCACTGTCATCAGACCTGATCACTGAATTGCTGCGCAGCATGCGTTTGCGTGGCGTGCAATATCGGCGGATCCACGCTGGTCCGCCGTATGGTCTGGGTTTCAGCGAGAAGCCCGGCCATGCGTATTTCCACTTCGTCGCCGCTGGATCGACGGTATTGCGACTGGAGGACGGCAGCCTGTACGAGTTGTCAGCAGGCAATGCGGTATTCATTGCCCATGGTGCACCGCACCAGTTGCTGTCACACGCCGGAGCTGAAGTGCAGGACATTGACAGCGCCGTCGCCGCACCGCTCGGCGACACGGTCTGCGCGGTGCAGGTCGGACACAGCGCCGATTCGCCCGACAGCGCCCTGCTCTTCAGTGGCTGTATGGAGTTCGAACTCGGCAGCCTGCAAGGCCTCGGTCGGCTGATGCCGGGTCTTATGCTGATCGACACTGGCGGCCAGCGTTATCCGGGACTTATGCCAATCCTTGCGACCATGGAACGCGAAGTCAGCGCAGCGCGCATTGGCTTCGCCGTGATTCTCGCGCGCCTTGCCGACGTAGTGGCGGCAATGATTGTTCGCGGCTGGGTCGAATGCGCTTGCGGCAATGCCTCCGGCCTCGTCGCCGCCCTGCGTGATCCTCGCCTGGCGCAGGCCTTGCTGGCCCTGCACCAACAACCGGGGCGCGACTGGAGCGTCGCCGAACTCGCAACGCTGTGCAACACCTCACGCTCGGTCTTCGCCGAACGTTTCCAGACCACCCTCGGCACCCCGCCGCTGCGCTACGCCACTGAACTGCGCATGCGCCTGGCCAGTCAGTGGCTGACCCTGGAAAGACTGCCGATCGAAGAAGTGGCGCAGCGCCTGGGCTACACCTCCCAAGCGGCGTTCAGTCGTGCGTTCAAGCGGATAACGGGAAGCTCGCCGGGAGCGAGTCGGCGCCAGCGCGCACTATAAGAATTGCATTAACAGAGCGGCAATGAATCCGAGCCGCCCTCACCGCTGGATTTTGTCCAGCCCCGCGCCCACCCGCTCAGCAGCCTGCAAATCCCCACGCGCCTCCAACTCCTGCGCCACTTGCCGCAACTGCTCAATCGTCAATCCCACATTCAGACTGATCTTCAAATGCGACTCCAGCTGTGATTCCACCCCAGCCATTGCCGCCAGCGCACCAACCGTCGCCAGTTCCCGATCCGTCCATGCCAGGTTGTCGCGGGCGAAGATGTCGCCGAACAAGTGCACTTTCAGAAACTGATCGATCGCCGGGGCGAATTCGAACAGTGGGCCGGACACTGGCGCGCCGACCAGGCGGGTCTGATTGTCGGTGCCGAGTTCGGTGAGCGCATATCCCGACGGAACCGGACCCGGCTCGCGTCCCGGCACGTCTTCGATGCCCCGCGCGGCGCGTTCCTGCAAAACCTTCATCAGCAATGACAAGGCGTTAAGGCTGCGTGGGAACCCGGCGTAGGCGTACAGCTGCACCAGAATTTCCTTGGTCTCGCTGATGCTCAGCCCGGCGTCGAGACCACGATTGAGTGCGTCGTGCAGACGCGGCATGTCGCCGATTGCAGCGTTGGCGGCGATCGGGGCGATCGCTAGTTGTTTAAGCGTCAGAGGCTGTTCTTTCATGATCGGTTTCTCCGGTGAACGGGAAGGATTGGCGCACAGAGGATTCACGCAGGCTGCACTGGCAAGGACCGCGCAGCCGAGGGCGACGATGCGCAGAAGGCGCCCTTGATATAACGATCTCTGGTTCATCAATGACTCTCCTCACTCATGCAGAGTGAACGTCACCCGCACATCGCCACGCCCCAAGGCTTCGGCCAAGTCCTGCGGGCGGTCGATGCGACCAAGACGCGAATAGCGGTAGGACGAATCGAAGGTTTTATAGAAGACCACCAACGTATCGTCGCCATACAAAAGGAAATCGCCGTTGTGGATCGTGCCCGGCCGGTAGGGCTGGGTGGGCAATGGCGGCTGCACGGTGGCGTATTTTTCATTGCCGTGCAGGTCGGTCATTTCCAGGCTCAGCGGCAATCGAGTGAGCAATTGCCGCGTACTCGGGTTGTCATCCAGAGCAATGGCAAAACGCTGTTCCCCGACGGTCATCCACATCGTGCTGGCCTCCATAGCGGTCGGTGCAGACAGAGCAACGGGCAGCCATGCGATCAGTACGAATCCCTTCCAGCCGTTGGCAAAAAACCGCATCGCTTTGCTCCGTCGCGTTGAAAGTTACTTCAGGTTGCTCTTGAAGAACTGCGTCAGCTTGGCAAAAGGAATCAGCTCGACCCGGTCGTACAGATCGACATGGCCGGCATTCGGCACGATCACCAGTTCTTTCGGCTGCCCCGCCAACCGGAACGCCTCTTCGCTGAACTCACGGGAGTGCGCGTCGGCACCGGCAATAAACAACATCGGGCGCGGCGAGATGCTCTCGATATCGACGAACGGATAGAAGTTCATGAACTTGGTGTTGCTGCTCAGCGTCGGACGCGTGGTCTGTTGCGGCGTCGAGCTGGCCGGGGTGAATTCGCCGCGCGGGGTGCGGTAGAAATCGAAGAATTCACGCTGGATCGGATGGGTGTCGGCCTTCAGTTCCAGCACGGTGCCGCCGGTGTATTCGACCTTGCCGCCAGTAAACTCGGCGTAACGCTGCTCGGCCGCTTGCGCAATGATCTGCTTGCGCTGCGCAAGGCTTTGCGAGTGCTTGAGGCCATCACGGTTGGCCGCGCCCATGTCGTACATGCTGACGGTGGCGATGGCTTTCATGCGTGGGTCGATTTTCGCCGCGCTGATCACGAAGCTGCCGCTACCGCAGATGCCCAACACGCCGATGCGCTCGCGGTCGATGAATGGCCGTGTGCCGAGGTAATCGACAGCCGCGCTGAAGTCTTCGGCATACATGTCCGGCAACACCGCGTTGCGCGGCGCGCCCTCGCTTTCGCCCCAGAACGACAGATCCAGCGACAGGGTGACAAAGCCCTGCTCCGCCAGTTTCTGCGCATACAGATTGGCGCTCTGCTCCTTTACCGCGCCCATCGGATGGCCAACGATAATCGCCGCGCTACGCGCTGCCGGGTCGAGTCCTTTAGGGACAAACAGGTTGCCGGCCACGGTGAGTTGATATTGGTTTTTGAAGCTGACCTTCTGCACGGTCACCTTGTCGCTCTTGAAGAAATTGTCGGCACCGTGGGACATGTCAGCTCCGAATGCAGTAAATGAACTCAGGAGAAACCCGAGCAGTATGAACAGTCGTTTCATAGGGGCGTCCTTGATCGAGAAACCAGGCGAGGCCGGGATGGAGGTATTGTTGCGCACGCTCGAGACTTTGATTAGCTAATGAGTGCTTAATGCGGTTATAAACACTGCTAATCAATAAACCTGAGCATTGCCCCATGGCCAAACCCAATTTCAACGACCTGCTCGCCTTCGTCACCGTGGCCCGCACAGGCAGTTTCACCCGCGCGGCGGTGCAACTGGGCGTGACGCAATCGGCGGTGAGCCAGGTAGTCTCGGCGCTGGAAGCGCGTCTGAAAATTCGCCTGCTGACCCGCACCACACGCAGCGTGTCACTGACGGCGGCCGGCGAACGTTTGCTGCACACCGTGGGTCATCGTTTCGATGAAATCGAAGCCGAGCTGGACGCCCTGACCGAGTTGCGCGACAAGCCTGCCGGTACGGTGCGCATCACCTGCGGCGACAACATCATCAAGACCACTCTGCTGCCCAAGCTGACGCCACTATTGCTGCAATACCCGGACATCAAGCTCGAGTTCGATATCAACTACGGTTTCCGCGACATCGTTGCCGACCGCTTCGATGCCGGCGTGCGTTTCAGCGATACCGTCGCCCAGGACATGATCGCCGTACCGATCGGCCCGCCGCTGCGCATGGCCGTGGTCGCTTCGCCCGGCTACTTTGCCCGGCATCCCGCCCCGCAACATCCGCGCGATCTGGCGGCACACCGTTGCATCGACATCCGTTTTCCGACCTACGACGGTGTCGATGCCTGGGAATTCGAGCGGCAGGGCAAAAAGCTGAAAGTGCGGGTCGACGGCCAACTGGTGTTCAACTCCACCGTGCACATCGCCGACGCCGCTGTGAACGGGCTGGGGATTGCCTACCTGCCTGAAGACGAGTTCGGTGCGCATCTGGCTGAAGGGCGTTTGGTCAGAGTGCTGGAAGACTGGTGCGAACCGTTCGGTGGCTTCCACCTCTACTACCCCAGCCGCCGCCAACCGTCGCCGGCGTTTTCTCTGGTGGTGGATGCGTTGCGCGTGGATCCAGCCCCGTTGTAGGAGCGAGCCTGCTCGCGATAGCGTCGGCACATCCAACAGAGTAAGTGCCAGATCCAGCGCTTTCGCGAGCAGGCTCGCTCCCACATGGGATTTGTAAATCGATTGATTTCCGGGATGTGACGCAAATCCCTGTGGGAGCGAGCCTGCTCGCGAAGGCGCCAGACCCGGCACATCATCTCTGCATGCCAGCCCCGCGACACCCTCATAACTTCGACACGTCCCCGGTCGCCTCGGCAATCGTCGCCAACGTTTCCTCCATGCTGGCGATGTCTTCATGAAGTTTCTGAAATACCAGATCCAGCGACTCGGGGGCGTCCACGGTCTGATGGCCACGCAGCGACTCGACGCTGGCGCTCTCCACGTGCTGGAGAATGTCCACACTTTCTCGCAGTGCCAACAGCTGATCGAAGATCGCGACAATCTGCGCCTGGCTGCGGGTGCTCATTATTTCCACCCGAGCCTGGCAATGATTTCACGGCGATACGGCGTGTCGATCTGCGCCGGCACCTGTTCGATATAGTCGCGCGCTTGTTCGTGCGCCGCGCCGCTCAACCCGGCCAGATAAGAAACTGCGTCGTCGACATTCGGCACCAGGCCTTCAATGTTCTTGAATCTGCCGGGCAGCGCCGTCCAGATAACTGCATCCAGTTGCCGAGGAATTGCCCACTCAGCGAGCATGCCCATCGGCGAGGTACCGACGGTGAAACTGCCGATGCCGTCCTCCCTGCCCTCCGGCACGCCTTCTCGAATACGCAGGAGTTCGCGGGCCTGATCGAGATCGGTCACGTCGAGGACCGACCACAGCACTTTGCACGGCGGCGCGTTCGCGCTTATGGCTGTAGTCAACTCGCCAGTGTCACTGACGCGAACGAAGTCGACCGGTACCTGCGGCCCGTCGGCAAACCACTCACTGGCCAGCGGCAAACCGTCCGGTTTCCAGATCAGTGAGCCCCATCCCAGACATGCAATGACCATAAATCAGACCCTTCTGAAGAAACGATGAACACAGAAAAGAACAGCCTGATCAGCCTTTGGTTTTTCGCGGGTCGGCTGCGCGCGGAAAGGTGCGTTCTTCCTGAATCGTCCCGTCTTCTTTATGGATTTTCAGCGAGGCGGTTTTGTCTTGGAGGTAGTCGCTGGCGATCTGGGTGATCTCGGCTTTGGTCGCAGCCGTTTTCGACGCACGCTGCGCGCCCTCTTTGACCAGTTCCCAGCGCTGCTGGTTTTTACTGATGTGGTAGTTATCCATTCCTTCACCTCTGATGTGAATGACGTGACGTTAAAGGATTGACCTTGAGCAGTTCAGAGAGTTTGAAAGAATTGATCCCCACTCAATACGCGAACTCGTGCCCCAACTCGCTCTCCATCCACGCCAGAAAACGCCTGACCCGTGGGAAGCTGGAATGCGCTTTGGGGAATACCAGATGGTGCGCCGCCACCGCAGCACTCAGAGATTCAGGCGCGACTTCAACCAGCGTGCCCGCCGCCAGATACTTCTGCGCCAGCAATGTGCTTTCCAGTGCGAAACCCAGGCCGTGACTCGCGGCTTCCAACGACATGTATGAACGATCGAAGCTCAATGCGTAAGGCCGTTCCGGACGCGCCAGACCATGCTGGGCAAACCATTGCGGCCATTTGAGCAGGGTGGCTTCCGACAGAATCAGATCGCACTCCAGCAGATCCGCCGCGCCGCGTACCGGGCGTTGCGCGAGCAGTTTCGGTGAGGTCAGCACCGCGAACGTCTCGTTCCTGACCGTGCGCACCTCATAACTGGGCCAGTTCGGCAGACCGTGACGGATATCGACGTCGATCTTGTCGCGACTGAAGTGCAGCGATTCATAGGAGCACGACAGATTGATCTGTATGTCCGGGTGACTGGCGCGAAACGCTTCCAGGCGCGGCATCAGCCAGAGCAGGCCGAAGCTTGGCGATGAGTGCAAGCGCAGGCAATCGAGGCTGACATCGCTGGCCGCACGCTCGGTGGCAACGGCGAGGCTGTGCAGAATCCCGGAGACTTCCTTGAGGTACTGCTCGCCGACCGGCGTCAGCGAGACGCCCCGAGCAGCGCGAACGAATAATTGCCGGCCGATCATCCCTTCGAGTTTCGCCAGTTGATGGCTGACTGCCGAGGGCGTCAGGTCCAGCACTTCCGCCGCTCTGGCGACGTTGCCGAAGCGCGCGGTTTGCTCGAAGGCCTGAATTGCTTTCAGCGGTGGCAGGATGATCGATGCCTCAGTGTCTGAGCGCATGGTGACTCCGTGGTGATTTGTTGTGATGTACGGACCGGTTTCATTCAAGCATTTGCGAAACGGCCTGACGAGTGCTGAATTTTTTTCAGCATTGAGTGACTTCCGCGTTATTGCTCACGCTCGCCACGGAGGACAAGCTGAGTCATCGGTTACTTACACACCGACCCAATAAAAACAATTCGAGGGAATCCTCCATGCTTCTTCAAGGCAAAGTCGCAATCATTACCGGTGCCGCATCTGCCCGTGGCATTGGCCGCGCTACCGCCAGCACATTTGCGCAACACGGCGCTCGCGTGGTCATCCTCGATCTGGATGCATCCGCAGCACGTGACGCCGCCGCAGCACTGGGCGAAGGTCATCTGGGCCTGGCGGCCAACGTGGCCGACGAAGCGCAGGTTCAGCAAGCCGTCGCCACCATCATCGAGCACTTCGGGCGCATCGATATTCTCGTCAACAACGCCGGCATCACCCAGCCACTGAAGACTCTGGATATTCGCCCTTCGGACTACGACAAGGTGCTGGACGTCAGCCTGCGCGGCACTTTGCTCATGTCCCAGGCGGTGATTCCGCTGATGCGCCAACAGTCTTCCGGCAGCATCGTCTGCATGTCGTCGGTGTCGGCCCAGCGCGGCGGCGGCATCTTCGGCGGCCCGCATTACAGCGCGGCCAAGGCCGGTGTGCTGGGGCTGGGCAAGGCCATGGCGCGGGAATTGGGGCCGGACAACATCCGCGTCAACTCCATCGCCCCGGGCCTGATTCACACCGACATCACCGGCGGCCTGATGCAGGATGAACGCCGCCACGCCATCATCGAAGGCATTCCGCTCGGGCGCCTGGGTCAAGCGCAGGACGTCGCCAACGCCGCGCTGTTTCTGGCCAGCGACCTGTCCGCCTATCTGACCGGCATCACCCTCGATGTGAACGGCGGCATGCTGATTCACTGAGTAACTCTGGGCGGGCCTGCGTGGCCCGTGCGGTTCTGGATCGATGACGCAGCCGGGCCTGATGGCCTGGCGGTCAATAAAAACAAGAGATCAGACCATCATGACTACCCTGTCGCTCGAAGCGGTTTCGACCGTGCGTTCTTCTGCCTACCGCAAAACAGCCTGGCGGCTGATGCCGTTCCTGATGCTGTGCTACCTGTGCGCCTATCTGGACCGGGTCAATGTCGGTTTCGCCAAGCTGCAAATGATGAACGATCTGGCCCTCAGCGAAACGGTCTACGGACTGGGCGCGGGGGTGTTTTTCATCGGCTATTTCCTCTGCGAAGTGCCCAGCAACATCATCCTGCACAAGGTCGGCGCGCGAGTGTGGATTGCGCGGATCATGATCACCTGGGGCATCGTCTCGGCCCTGTTCGCCTTCGTCGAAACCGCGTGGCAGTTCTATGCCCTGCGCTTTCTGCTGGGGATCGCCGAAGCCGGTCTGGCGCCGGGCCTGCTGCTCTACCTGACCTACTGGTTTCCGTCCTATCGGCGGGCGCGCATGACCGTGTTGTGGTTTATCGCCATTCCGCTGTCGGGCATGGTCGGTGGCCCGCTTTCGGGCTGGATCATGAACCACTTTGCCGGTGTGCACGGCTGGGCCGGCTGGCAGTGGATGTTCGTTCTCGAGGCGGTGCCCACCGTGGTCGTCGGCCTGCTGGTGCTGAGTTATCTGAAGGACGGCGTGCATCAGGCGACCTGGCTCAATGACGACGAAAAAGCCTTGATCACTCGCGAGCTGGCCGAAGACGACCAGCAAAAGGTCACCCACGCCTCGGTCGGCGAGTTCATTCGCGACCGGCGCTTGTGGCTGCTGGCGGCGATCTACTTCTGTGTGGTCATGGGCCAATATGCGATCACCTTCTGGCTGCCGACACTGGTGCGTAATGCAGGGGTTTCCGACCCGCTGCACATCGGTTTCCTGACCAGCCTGCCCTATCTGTGCGCCATCGCCGCCATGCTCCTAGTCGGCCGCAGTGGCGACAAACATCGCGAGCGCCGCTGGCACCTGATCGTACCGATGATTGCCGGTGCGATCGGCTTGAGTCTGGCAGCGCTGATGGGCGGCAATCCGACCTTGTCGATCCTCAGTCTGTGCCTGGCCGCCTCCGGCATTCTCTCCGCCACCTCGTTGTTCTGGATGCTGCCCACCACGCTGCTTGGCGGGGTGTCTGCGGCCGCCGGCATCGCCGCGGTCAACAGCTTCGCCAACCTCGCCGGGTTCTGCTCGCCTTATCTGATCGGCTGGATCACCACCCTGACCGGTTCCAGTGCCATCGGCATGTACCTGATTACCGGCGTGCTGTTCCTCGGCGCCAGCCTGGTCCTGCGTATTCCTGCCGCTTTGGTCAATCGTTGAGTCAACGGAGTTTCATCATGACGACTAATCTTGCACACGCTGCATCGCTGAGCCTGACCCAGCGCGCGCACAACATTCGCCGCCATGCACTGCGCATGGGCCAGGTTCAGGGCCAGGGCTATGTGGGCCAGGCCCTCGGCGCGGCTGACCTGCTGGCGGTGTCTTACTTTCATGCGCTGAACCATCGCCCGACAGATCCCGAATGGGAGCAGCGCGATCGCTTCTATCTCTCCATCGGCCACTACGCCATCGCGCTGTACGCAGCGCTGATCGAAGCCGAGGTCATTCCCCTCGACGAGCTGGAAACCTACGGTTCGGATGACAGCCGCCTGCCGATGTCGGGCATGGCCGCCTATACCCCGGGGATGGAAATCACCGGCGGCTCGCTGGGTCAGGGCCTGGGTATCGCGGTCGGTGCCTGCCTGGGCCTCAAGCGCAAAGGCTCGGCCTCGTTCGTCTACAACCTGCTGTCCGATGGCGAACTCAATGAAGGCTCGACCTGGGAAGCGGTGATGTCGGCTTCGCACTGGCAGCTCGACAATCTGATCGCCATCGTCGACGTCAATAACCAGCAGGCCGACGGTTACTCCAGCGAGATTCTCTCGTTCGAACCCATTGTCGATCGCTGGCAAGCCTTTGGCTGGTTCACCCAGCGCGTCGACGGCAATGACCTCGACGCCCTGGTCGCTGCATTCGATGCCGCGCGCAATCACCCCGGCGGGCAACCGCGCGTGATCATCTGCGACACGAAAATGGGCAAAGGCGTGCCGTTTCTGGAGAACCGGGAAAAGACCCACTTCATTCGCGTCGAAGAGCACGAATGGGACCTGGCACTGAGCAACCTTGAAGAAGGAAAAGACCAATGAGCAACGCCGCCAACAATGCGCCTTCGACTGCTACTGGCGCGCCGGTGAAAAAGCGCCTGACCACCTCGGCGATGATTGCCTCGATTGCCTCCGAGGGCCAGGCGACCCGCTCGGCACCGTTCGGCCATGCGCTCGCAGCGCTGGCAGACCAGCGCGCGGACATCGTCGGTCTCTCGGCTGACCTGTCCAAGTACACCGACCTGCACATTTTCGCCAAGGCGCACCCGGAGCGTTTCTATCAAATGGGCATGGCCGAACAGTTGCTGATGAGCGCTGCGGCGGGCATGGCGCGTGAGGGTTTCGTACCCTTCGCCACCACCTACGCGGTGTTCGCATCGCGCCGTGCTTACGACTTCATCTGCATGGCCATCGCCGAGGAAAACCTTAACGTCAAAATCGTTTGCGGTTTGCCCGGCCTCACCACGGGTTACGGGCCGAGCCACCAAGCCACCGATGATCTGGCTATTTTCCGCGCCATGCCCAATCTGATGATTGTCGACCCGTGCGATGCGCTGGAAATCGAACAGGCCGTGCCGGCCATCGCCGCTCACCAAGGCCCGGTCTATATGCGTTTGCTGCGCGGCAATGTGCCGTTGGTGCTGGACGAGTACGGTTATAAATTCGAGATCGGCAAGGCCAAGACCCTGCGCACGGGCAACGACGTGCTGATCATCTCCACCGGGCTGATGACCATGCGCTCACTGGAGGCGGCCAAGCAATTGCAGGCCGACGGCATTGATGTGGCCGTGCTGCACGTGCCGACCATCAAGCCGCTGGATGAGCAAACCATTCTCGCCGAAGCGCGCAAATCCGGGCGTCTGGTGGTCACAGCCGAGAACAGCTCGATCATCGGCGGTTTGGGTGAGGCGGTTGCCGGGTTGTTGTTGCGCAATGGCGTGACGCCCACCTTCAGACAGATCGCGTTGCCCGACGCCTTCCTCGACGCCGGTGCCCTGCCGACGCTGCATGATCGCTACGGCATTTCGACGCCGGCTGTGTGTGCGCAGATCAAAGCCTGGCTGTAACTCCACCGTGGGCGGCGCTTCGATCAGAGGCGCTCGCTCATTCGAGAACAGGAGGCAGAACGTGAAAGCATATGAACTGCTGGATCCCGACTTCAAAAGCTTTTTAACCCCCGGCGCTGAAGACTGGACTTTGGAAACGCTGCCCGCGATCAGGGAGCGTGTCCATGCGACATTCAAATCCCGAGAACAAGCGTGCGGAGAAAACCTATGGACCAAGGCCCACGACGGTGAGAATTTGCGCCTGCGTCTTTACCGGCCCGCCGCCGCAGCAGCGGACGGTAATTTTGCGGTGATCCTGTACATCCACGGTGGAGGCTTCGTCCTTGGTTGCCCCGAAATGGCCGATGACTATCTGGCTAACCTCGCCGAAGCACTTCAGGCGATCATCGTCGCCGTCGATTACCGTCTCGCGCCAGAGCACCCCTTCCCTGTTCCTCTGGAGGATTGTTACACCGCCCTCGGCTGGGTTTTCGCCCACCAGCAAACGCTCAATATTGACGCCGACAAAGTAATCGTCATGGGCCACAGTGCCGGCGCCGGGCTGGCAGCAGCGCTGGCCATTGTGGCGCGGGATCGCGGCGAACATCCCATCGCCAGTCAGGTGCTGGTTTATCCGATGCTCGATTACCGTTCGGGCAGCGCAGCCTCGCCTCAGCAGAACAGCACGACCGGCGTGATTGGCTGGCCAGCGCAAGCCAACCAGTTCTGCTGGGATTGCCTGCGCGCTGACCAAGCGCTGGATGATCTGCCAATCGGCTGGTTTTCGCCGGCCCTGCAGGACGATCTGCGTGACTTGCCACCGACGTTTCTGGCCGTCGGGGCGCTGGATCTGTTTCTGGAAGAGGACGTGGCATTTGCCCTGCGTCTGTCCCGCGCCGGGGTTGCCGTCGAACTGCATGTCTACCCTGGGGCGCCGCATATGTTTGATCAGTGCCCCGGCAGTGTTAGCGATCAGTCTGCGCTGGATATCGTCCGATCACTTCGGCGATCGATAGCTAGCGCATTAACTGCTGAGGGATAGAAAGAACAGCTGAAACGGTACAACGGGATTTCTTATACAAAGCCTTTCCCCCCTCCCACGCTTATTGATTAATACCTTCGCAGACAGGCAACTGCGGAGTGTGGCCTGCGCTTTGAGAAATTCAATATCGCTTAGCCATCACCCTCGGCGATTCCGCCCGGACCTTTTCCAGCGTCCCTTTGGATAATGTCGAAAACGACACATTTTGTTGCATCCAAAAAGCGCTTGGATCCAACGTCCCGACAAACGGTAACGACCTGAATAGATCAGATTTTCAAATAGATAAACGTGGGCAAATGGCCCATCCATACGCTCGTCAAAAATCAGGCAGCCCCATCTGACACTCCCTATCTATGGTTTTAAAACCACCCGTGGACGTCCGCCCCACCCATTTACAGGGAGTAGTAATGGACAACATCGTCATTGCCGACAAAGCCAATTCTCAACTCACTGCCCAGAACTGGGGCAATGTTCAGCTCAGTCAGCCTTCAGTTGTACAAATGCCGGTTCGGCCCGATCAATTGGCGTCGACCAGTCGCAGCGGTCAGGATTTGATCGTCAATCTGAAGTCCGGCGAGCAAATCAAAATCTCCAATTTCTTTGTCACCAGCCCTGACGGCGTGCCCAATGACATTGTCTTTCAGGGTGACGACGCGACGCTGTGGCAGGCGCGCTACAGCGCCGAGCCGTTCAATGGCTTTACCTTTGACGAAATCAATTCGCTGGACGAGCTGATCGCTGGCGTCGGTGTGGTGGATGGGGCGACGCCGGCATGGGCGATTGCCGGGCTTGGCCTGTTGGGCGCGGGTGGTGCGGCAGCCGCTGCCGGCGGAAGTGGCGGCGGCGGCGGTGGTGGTGGTGGGGGCGGAGACGCGACGCCTCCTGCGCCCGCGACCGGATTAACCTTGTCGGCCGATGGCAGGGTGCTGAGTGGTTTTGGCGAAGCTGGCAGTGTCGTTCAGGTACGCGATGCAGCCGGCAACCTTTTGGGTTCCGGTACCGTTGGCGTCGATGGCAGTTTCCAGGTCGACCTGGGTACGCCACAGAACAATGGCCAGCCGCTCGACGTCACGCTCACCGACCCTGCGGGCAACGTTTCGACACCGGGTACGGTCACTGCGCCGGATACCACCGCGCCCACCGCGCCAGGCAATCTCAGCGTGAGCGCAGATGGCACGCAACTCGGCGGCACCGGTGAAGTGGGCTCGACCGTCCAGGTGCGCGCCGCCGATGGCACGCTGCTCGGCAGCGCCTTGGTTGCGGCGGATGGCACCTTCAGCGTCGTCCTCAGCCCCGCGCAAACCGGCGGTCAGCCGCTGACAGTGAATGCCACCGATGCCGCAGGCAACACCTCGACCGGCGCAACGGTCAGCGCGCCGGAGATCGTCGAACCGACGACGCCAGGCAATCTTGGTTTGAGCAGCGACGGCAGCCAACTGACCGGCACCGCCCGGGCCGGCACCACGATCGAAGTCCGTGCCGCCAACGGCGAATTGCTCGGGCGCGCGGCGGTGGCCGCTGACGGTACTTTCCTGCTGACGCTGATTCGTGCGCAGGCCAACGGTGAAACTTTCAGTGTCGTGGCAGTCAACAGCGCCGGTGCGCAATCGCCGGCCGTCACCTTCAATGCGCCGGACATCACCGGCCCCGGCACTGCAACGGATCTGGCGGTGAGCAGCGATGGCCTCTCGGTCACCGGCCGTGGCGAACCCGGCAGCACAGTCAGCGTCACCAATGCCCAAGGCACGCTACTGGGGACAGCTCTGGTCGCCGCCGATGGCCTGTTCACGGTGCAACTCAACGCCGCGCAAATCGATGGTGAGGCGCTGAGCGTGCTGGTCACCGACGCCGCCGGCAACCCTTCGCCAGCAGCGACCGTTATCGCCATTGATCTGGATGGCCTGACTCAACCCAGCGACATCGCGGTGAGCATCGATGGCACGCAGTTGAGTGGGCGCGGCCAGGTCGGTTCGACCGTAACGGTGCGCGACGCCAACGGCAATGTGCTCGGCACGGCCGTGGTGGTGGCGGCGGACGGCACGTTCAGCCTGCAACTGAGCAGTCCACAGAACAACGGCGAAACACTGCAGATCAGTGCCAGCGACGCCGCTGGCAACACCTCCGCGCCGCTGAGCTACGTCACACCTGACACCCAAGGGCCGACGGCCGTCTCCGATCTCGCGCTCGACGCTCAGGGGCAGACGCTCACCGGTAAGGGTGAGTTGGGTGCGTCAGTCACCGTGCGCGATCCGGCCGGCAATATCATCGGCACCGGCACGGTGGGTGCCGACGGCAATTTTACCGTTCCACTTTCCACACCACAGACCGATGCGCAACAGCTGCAAGTGATCCAGACCGACGCGGACGGCAATCCTTCGGCGCCGGTCAACGTGATAGCACCCGATCTGACCACACCGGTAGCTGTGACCGATGTAAGCATTTCCGCCAATGGCGCCGTGGTCTCCGGCGCGGGTCAGATCGGCGCCACCGTTACTGTCACTGACACCAATGGGACCGTGCTGGGAACAGCTGTCGTCGGCAGCAACGGCCGTTTCGAAGTCACCTTGTCCTCGCCACAAACCAATGGCCAGAACCTCAGCGTCGTGCAGAGCGATGGCTCGCCGTCGGGCTCGCCGGCAGTTCCAGTTGAAGCGCCGGATATCCAGGCCCCAACGGCTCCTTCGGATCTGACGCTGAATGCAGGTGGCACTGAACTGAGTGGCACCGGCGAGCCCGGTGCCACGGTGTCGGTCAAGGATTCGGCGGGCAATGTGTTGGGCACCGCGATCGTCGACGGCAGCGGCGCCTTTACAGTGCCGCTGAACAGCCCGCAGATCGAAGGCCAGCAACTGCAAGTCAGCCAATCGGATGGCGTGAACGTTTCCCCCAGCACACCATTGACGGCGACGGACACCACCGCGCCGCTGGCGCCGGACAATGTCGTGCTCGCCAGTAACGGCGTGACCTTGACCGGCACCGGGCAAGCGGGCAGCACCGTAACCGTCAGCGCGCCCGACGGCACGGTGCTTGGCACTACGGTGGTCGCCAGCGACGGCAGTTTCAGCGTCAACCTGAGCCCGGCTCAGCTCGACGGTCAGGTGTTGAGTGTGATCCAGACCGATGCGAGCGCCCTGCCCTCGCCGGCCACGCCGGTCACCGCACCGGACATCACCGCCCCACCTGCACCGAGCGGTCTGCTCATCGATCCGGCGGGTGCCACGGTCACCGGCACCACGCAGCCCAATAACACGGTGCAGGTGCTGGATGCCGACGGTAACGTCATCGGCACCGCGACCGCTGACGGCACGGGCGCCTTCACGGTCGACCTCGATACTGCGCAGACCAATGGCGAAGCCTTGCAAGTCGTGGTGTCGGACGGCGCCAACAGTTCGCTTCCCGGCAGCGTCACCGCGCCGGACAGCACCCCGCCGGCAGCGGTCAGCGATCTCGCGCTCAACCCGGCCGGCACGCAGGTCTCTGGCCTTGCCGAACCGGGCACCACGGTCACCGTCAGCATTGCCGGCGGTGGCGCTGTGCTGGGCACCGCGACGGCCGATGCGGATGGCCGCTTTGTCGTGACCCTCAGCCCACCGGCCGAGCCTGGCGGCAATCTGGAAGTCATCAGCACGGATGGCGGCGGCAATGATTCGCCCGTCGTGCCGCTGGCAGGACTGGACGGTAGCCAGGTCGCGACCCCGACCGATCTGGCCTTGAGTGCCGATGGTTTCACCCTGACCGGCGCCGGTACGCCCGGTTGCACCGTGACGGTGACCAGCAGCAGCGGCGCTGTGCTCGGCTCCGGGCTGATCAACAGCTTCGGCCGCTTCACCCTGTTGCTCAGTAGCAAACAGATCAATGCGCAAGTCCTCCAGGTGACGGCCACCAGTCCCGACGGTGACGTGTCGATTCCGGGCACGGTGACGGCGGTCGATGGCACAGCGCCGGACGCTGTGACCAATCTGGCGCTGAACACCAACGGCACGACACTCACTGGACGCGGAGAGGCCGGGGCGACGGTCACTGTCACCGACGCCACAGGTACCGTGCTCGGTACTGCACTGGTCGCCAGCAATGGCACGTTCAGCCTGACGCTGACGCCGGCACAACTTAATGGCCAGGCGCTTACCGCGATCCAGAGCGATGCCGCCGGCAACCTGTCGCAACCCGCCGGCATCATTGCCACCGATCTGCAACCGCCAGCCGCAGCGACTGGCGTTACGATCAATGACGTCGGCACCGTGGTCAAAGGCCAGGGCGAAGCCGGCAGCACCGTGACCGTGCGCGATGCCGCCGGTAACGTGTTGGCCACCGGCGTAGTCGATCAGAGCGGCAACTTCCAGGTCACCTTGCCCAATGCGCAGAACACCGGCGAAACACTGCAGGTCACTCTGACCGACGCCAACGGCAACACTTCGACTTCCACTGGCGTGATCACCATCGACGGCACCCCGCCCGCCGCTGTGCAGAATCCACTGATCAGCGCCGATGGCAGCACCCTCAGCGGCACGGGTGAGGCTGGCGCAACAGTCAATGTCACCACCGCCAACGGCACCCTGCTGGGCAGCGCCGTGGTTGGCGCGGACGGCTCGTTCAGCGTGACCCTGGCGCCGGCGCCGACCAATGGTGAGGCGCTGGCGATCAGCCAGACCGACCCCGCCGACAACGTCTCGCCATCGACCAGCGTCACCGCACCCGACATCAGCCCACCGGCGGCACTGACCCAAGTCGCGGTGAATGCCGACGGCGTCACCGTTACCGGCCACGGCGAACCCGGCGCCACCGTGTCTGTACGCAGCGCCGACGGCACCTTGCTCGGCACCGCACAGGTCGGCAGCGGCGGCGCGTTCACTGTCACGCTGAACGCAGCACAACTGAATGCCGAAGTGCTGACCGTCACTCAGGAAGATCCGCCGGGCAACGTATCGACGGCGGTTGAAGTCGTCGCCGCGGATTTGACCGCGCCGACGATTCCGAGCGCATTGACCCTCAATGCTGCTGGCGTGCAACTGGCCGGTAACGCCGAGGCCGGCAGTACGGTGACCGTACGCGACAGCCAGGGCAATCTTCTCGGCACCACCACGGCGGCCGCAAACGGCACTTTCCAGATTACCCTCAACAGTCCGCAAACCAATGGCCAGTCGCTGAACGTGACGGCCACCGATGCGGCAGGCAATCCGTCAGCCCCGGCAATCGTCAATGCCGTCGATAGCACGGCGCCGTTGGTGGCGAGCGATCTGGCGGTCAGCGCCAATGGTGCCACTCTGACCGGCATCGGCGAGGTCGGCGCCAGCGTCGAAGTTCGCGATGCCGGCGGTGTTTTGCTGGGTACTGCGACCGTCGCCAGCAATGGCAATTTCAGCGTCACGTTGTCCCCGGCTGCGGTGGCTGGATCGAATCTTTCCGTGGTGCAGATCGATGCAGCCGGCAACACCGGACCGGCGGCGCCGGTGACCGCGCCGGGCAATCTGGCGGAAAGTGCACCGACCAATCTGGCCCTCAGCGCCGACGGTCTGACCCTGACCGGCTCGGCCACCGCCGGCAGTACCGTGAGCATTCGCAATGCCTCGGGCGTGTTGCTCGGCAGCGCGCTGGTGGCGGCCAATGGCACTTTCAGCGTCACCCTCAACGCCGCGCAACTCAACGGCGAACAGCTGTCTGCCGTGGCAACCTCGAGCACCGGCATTAATTCGTCGCCGACCGACTACACCGCTGCCGATATCGCCGCGCCAACGCCGCTCAGCGAGCTGAGCCTGGCACCGAACGGCACGGCCCTGACCGGGCGCGGTGAAGCCGGCGCCACCGTGACCGTGCTCGGCACCGGCGGAACGGTTCTCGGCAGCGCCGTGGTGGCGGCCAATGGCACCTTCAGCGTCACCCTCAGCCCGGCACAGACCTCTGGCCAGACTTTGAGCCTGAGCCAGGCCGACACCGCCGGCAACGAATCCAACAGCGTCAACCTGATCGCCCCGGATCTGATCGCGCCCAATGCGCCGGCGGCGCTGGTGGCAAGTGCTGACGGCACCCTGCTGTCGGGTACCGGTGAGGCCGGCACCACGGTCAACGTGTACAACGCCGCCGGAGCGCTGGTCGGCACCGGCACGGTGAGCATCGACGGCACGTTTGCGATCACCCTGACCACGCCGCAAGCCAATGGCCAGGCGCTGACCGTGTCGCTGACGGATGCGGCGGGCAACACCTCGGCAGCCACGCCGTTCACTTCGGTCGACAGCACACCGCCAGCGGCCGTTTCGCAACTGAGCATCGGCGGCGACGGCGCAAGCCTGACCGGGCGCGGCGAACCGGGCGCGCAGGTGCGCGTCATCGACAGCGACGGCAACGTGCTTGGCACCGCCGTGGTCAGCGCGACCGGTACCTTCACCCTGCCACTGAACCCGGCGTTGACCAACGCCGAAGTGATCACCGTGGTGCAGGCCGACGCAGCGGGCAACGACTCGCCGGCAGTGAACCTGACCACGCCGGACTTCACCCCGCCTGATCCACTGGACAACGTCGATATCAACTCGTCCGGCGCGCTGGTCATCGGTACTGGCGAACCCGGCGCGACCGTGACCGTGCGCGATGCCAATGGCACCTTGCTTGGCACCAGCGTGGTACTCGGCGACGGCACCTTCAGCGTCACCCTCAATCCGCCGCAGATCAACGAACAGATCCTCAGCGTGCAGCAGGCTGATCCACCCGGCAACGTCAGCGCCCCGGTGACGGTCACCGCACCGGATCTGACCCCGCCAGCGACGCCGGCCGATCTGCAACTGAATGCCGATGGCGGCCTGCTCACCGGTACCGGCGAAGTCGGCGCCACTGTCCGTGTGACGTCGGCCGATGGCACCGAACTGGGCACCGGCACCGTGGGTAGCGATGGTCGTTTCCAGATCACCGTGACCCCGGTGCAGACCAATGGCCAAGCGCTGTTCGTGGTGTTGGCGGATGCGGCCGGCAATGCCTCGCCTGCCGGCACGCTGAGCGCGCCGGACAGCACGCCTCCTGCCGCACTGACCGATGTCGAGATCGACGCCAGCGGCAGCCTCATCACCGGCTCCGGTGCGGCGGGCTCGCAGGTAGTCGTCACCAACGCGGTGGGCACCATCGTCGGCACCGGCACCGTCGCGGCCGATGGCAGTTTCAGCGTGACACTGGATCAGCCGCTGCTCAACGGTGAAGCCTTGTCGGTGATCCAGCGTGATGCGGCTGGCAACCCTTCGCCGATCGTGTCCGTCACTGCGCCGGACATCACCCTGCCCGCTGCGCCCACCGGCCTCGTTCTTACGTCCGACGGCGTGACACTGACCGGTACCGGTGAAGCCGGCGCCACGGTGCGCGTGCTCAGCGCGACTGGCACGGTACTGGGCTCGGCAACCGTGACCGGCAATGGCTCGTTCAGCGTGACTCTCAACCCGCCGCAGGTGAATGGCGAGCTGTTGAGCGTCAATCAGACTGATCCGGCTTCAAACGTTTCACCCACAGCACCTCTGCAAGCAGGCGACAGCACTGATCCACTGGAAGTGGCCGACCTCAACGTCAGCCAGGACGGCTTGACCGTCACCGGTACCGGCGAGCCCGGCGCAACCGTCACCGTGCTTGACGGCGCGGTGGTGCTCGGCACGGCGACGGTGGCCGCAGATGGCAGTTTCAGCGTCACGTTGTCGGCTGCGCAACTCGATGGCCGCGCACTGTCGGTCGTGCAGGCCGACGCACAAAACAACCAGTCCGAGCCCGTTCTGGTCGACGCGCCGGACAGCACTGCACCGATCGCACCAACGGTGACATCGCTGACCGGCGCCGGCACCTTGCTCGCCGGGACCGCCGAAGCCGGCAGCACCGTGACTGTGCTGTCCGCCACCGGCACCGTGCTCGGCACAGCAGTGGCATTGGGCGACGGCACCTATACAGTCACGCTGAATCCGGCCCAGGCCAACGGTCAGTTGTTGTCGGTGATCGCGACGGACGAGGCGCAAAACGCATCGCCAGCGCTGCTCTACCCGGCGGCTGATACTACCGCTCCAGATGCCGTCACCGGTCTGACCATCAGCGGCGATCTGAGCCAGCTCGCCGGTCGTGGCGAAGCCGGCGCGAGTGTCGAAGTGACCGATGCGCTGGGCAATGTTGTCGGCAGCGGCACGGTCGCGGCCAACGGTACATTCCTGATCGATCTGGCCCCCGGCATCACCGCCGGCCAAGTGCTGACAGTGAATCAAACAGACGTCGCGACTAATGTGTCCGCAGACGCCGACCTGACTGTTCCGGCAGTGCCAGCCCCGGCCGCGCCGGACAATCTTGTGCTGACAGCAGACGGCGTGACGCTGACCGGCACGGCCGCCATCGGCACCACCATCAATGTCTACGCGCCGGACAACAGCCTGATCGGCACCGGCGTCACCGGCGGGGATGGCACGTTCAGCGTGGTGCTGACGCCTGCGCAAACCAACGGCCAAAGCCTCGAAGTCACCGCCAACACTGCGTTGGGTGGCGCCTCGCTGCCGACTGAAATCACCGCAGGCGACACTTCGGCGCCGGCGCCACTCAGCGATCTGGCGGTCAATGCCGGCGGCACACTGGTCACCGGTCGCGGCGAAGTCGGCGCGTCGGTGACCATCACCGGCGCGGGCGGCGTGGTGCTGGGCAATGCGACGGTTGGCGCCAATGGCACCTTCAGCGCACAGCTCAATACGCCGCAGGTCAACGGTCAGGTGCTCAATGCGACACAGACCGATGCGTCCAATAACACCTCATCCGGGCTTAACGTGACGGCGCCCGACATCACCCCTCCGGCGGCTCCGACGGCTCTCGCACTCAGCGGCGCCGGTCTGGTCCTCGGCGGGCTCGGTGAAGCCGGCGCCACCGTTACTGTGCGCGGTGTCGGTGGCGCGGTGCTGGGCACGGCGACGGTGGCGGGCAATGGCTCGTTCTCGGTGACCTTGTCATCGGCGCAACTCAACGGCCAGCAACTGAGCGTCACGCAGAGCGATGCGGCGGGCAACGTTTCGCCGGTTACCAATCTCAGCGTCGCCGATACCACCGCGCCAGCGCCGCTGAGCAATGTCAGCCTGAACGGCACCGGCCTGGCGGTCAGCGGCACGGGTGAAGCCGGCGCGACCGTCAGCGTGACCAACGCAGCCGGTACAGTGCTGGGCACCGCTGTGGTCAATGCCGGCGGCACCTTCACCGTACAACTGTCCAGCGCGCAACTGAACGGCCAACAGCTCAACGTCCAACAGGCCGACCCGGCGGGCAATCTGTCGCAGGTCTTCAATCTGACGGCCGCTGACGTGCAGGCGCCGATCGCGGCCAGCGGTCTGACGCTCGCTGCCAACGGTCTGACCTTGAGCGGTACGGGCGAAGCCGGTGCGACGGTCAACGTCTACGGCCCGGGCGGCGCGCTGATCGGCACCACCACCGTAGGCAGTGGCGGCACGTTCAGCTTCAACCTGAACACCGCGCAACTCGACGGACAGCTGTTGACCGTGCGTCTGGTCGACTCGGCCGGCAACCTGTCGCCCAACGCCAGCCTGACCGCACCGGACATTACCGCACCCGGCGCGCCGACTGGCGTCAGCGTCAATGGCAGCGGCACCGTGCTCACTGGCGTCGGCGTGCCCGGTTCGACCATCAGCGTACTCGGCGCCGGCGGGGTGGTGCTCGGCACCGCAACCGTCGCCGCCAACGGCAGCTTCTCGGTGACACTGGCCTCGGCGCAGATCAACAGCCAAGTACTCAGCGTCACCCAGGCGGATCCGAGCGGCAACGTATCGGCTGCGGCGACCGCGACGGCGCCAGACCTGACACCACCCGCTGCCGCCACGGCGCTGCTGGTCGGTGCCGATGGCCTGACCGTCACCGGTACCGGCGAAGTCGGCGCAACCGTGACCATCAAGTCGGCCAGCGGCACCGTTCTGGGCACCGGCACGGTCAACAACCTCGGCGTGTTTACCGTCACCCTGAGCAGTGCGCAGATCAACGGTGAAAACCTCACCATCAACCTCAGCGACGCACGCGGCAACGTTTCGGTGGCCGCCAACGTCATTGCGCCGGATGTCGACGTTAACGCGCCCGTGGTCGCCAGCGATAACCTCGCCGTCGGCACCGTCACTCTGGCCCCGGTCACCGCCTCGCAGACCTTCAACGACTCGTTCACTACGCTGCTGGCCGGATTCTCGAAAACCTTCACCTTCACCGTGGCCGGCGGCACGCGTCTTGATCCGACCCTGACGCTGACCACCAGCAGTCTGATTTCGCTGATCGATGGCGTGGTCTATACCCTGCAAGTCAAGGATGCCAGCGGCAACTGGGTGACTCTGGATGTCAATGGCAGCGGCGGCCTGCTCGACCTGATCGCGCTCGCTGGCCAAGGCGTGCGGGTCGACATCGGTAACCTGCTGTCAGGCGATTATCGACTGACGGTTTCGAGCACCGGCATCGGCGTGCTGACCACGGTCAATACCCAGCTGCAACTGGATGTCAGCAGCCTGACCCAGTTCAACGGCATTGCCGGGCCAGCGGTGACCGGCAACGTCATCACTAACGTCGGTGTCGATGGCACGGCCGATCAGACCGGCCCGGACAACGGCGCGCAGTTGCAGATCTTCAAGAACGGCGCCTGGGTCAGCGCCGGTGCCGGCACCACGGTGCAAGGGTTGTACGGCACGCTGACCATCGACGCCAACGGCAACTACAGCTACAAACCGAACGGCAGTGTTGGCAGCGTCGGCAAGGTCGACGTGTTCAATTACCAACTGGTGCACCCGAACGGTTTGAGCGACACCGCCAATCTGTATGTGCGCATCGACAGCCCGCAAGCCAGCGAAGTGTGGAACGACGCGAACCTTGGCAGCCCGGCGCTGGTGGTGGATGCCACAGCGGACATCGCCTCGACTGACGTCACCCTGATCAACCGTGAAGTCACCACCAACTCAGCCCTCGGCACCTTCAATGTGCTGCTGGGCGGCGGCAGCGGTAACTACAACACGGTGGTCGCGGCCGATACCGTCAGTGACCTGACCGTGGTGGTCAATTCGAGCAACCTGTTGGCGCTGCTCGGTTCGATGACGGTGGGCCTGTACAAACTCAACACGGCGACCAACCAGTACGTGCTGGTCAAGAGTTACGGCGGCAACGCCTTGGTCAATCTCGGCGGCGGCAACTACGGGATCAAGTTCGACGACCAGACCGCCGGCAGTTATCAGGTGCGGGTGGCCGTGGGCGGCCTCGGCCTGCTGACCAGCGTCAACACCAGCCTGATCAACGTCGCGACCTACAACAATCAGTTCGTGGTCGGCAGCTACACGCCGGTATCGGGCAATCTGCTCACCGACACCGCTGGCGGCGGCGCCGATGTGTTGGGCTCGGTCTATACCTTGCTCAGCGTGCTGGTCGCTGGGAGTTACGTCGCGCCGGGTTACAACGGCGTCTCGCTGGTCGGCAACTACGGCACCCTGGTGGTCCAGGCCAACGGCAACTACACCTACACGCTCAAGGCCGGCCTGACCGATGCGGTGATCGGCCAGGAAGACACCTTCACTTACCAACTCACCCACCCCAACGGCACCGTGGATACCGCGACGCTGACCATCGACCTGAACAATGCCGGCGCATTCGCCAGCACCGCGTTCTCGGCACTGGCCAGCGATGACCTCGGTCTGGCCCATGCCACTGGCAGTGACTTGATCCAGGGCACCGAGGGCAACGACACCCTCGACGGCTCGCACGGTGGCGCCGTGACCCTGCAAGGTGGCGGTGGCGACGACACGCTGATCATCGCCGATCAGCAGTTCACCTCGGTGGATGGCGGCAGCGGCACCGACACCCTGCTCTGGGCCGGTGGCGACGTGTCGATCAACCTCGGCGATCTGCAGAGCAAGATCCACAACGTCGAGATCCTCGATCTCAACCATTCCAGTGCGGTTGCGCTGACACTGAATCTCAGCGATCTGCTGGCGATCACGTCCTCGGACAACAACACCCTGCTGATCAAGGGTGACGACAGGGACAGCGTGCACATGACCGATGGCTGGGTCGCCGATGGCACGCAACAGGCCGACGGCATCGACTATGTTCAATACACGGCACAGGAGGATCCGAGCCACCACTTGTGGGTACAGAACGGCATTCAAGTGGTTTGAAACAAGACATCAAACGTTGGTCTCTCAACAGTAAGGGAAGTCTGTGGAGTCAGTTTTTCGCCAGAAATGGCCGGTGGTCCTGTTGACCATCGGCCTCTACCCCGCTTTCACCGTCGACGTTCGCGCCGACGACAATCTCGACAGCAGCTTGCGCAGCATCAGCCCGTCGCAACTGCAACAACCGGCAGGCAATGACAATCGTCAGCGCCCTGCCCCTGCTTCAAAAACGGCCGCCAACGCAGATACTTTGGGGCTGGAACAAGCGGTCAGGCTCGCCGTGGACTGGCACCCACGCATCGGCGAAGCCATCGGCACCCTGTTCCAGCAAGGCGAAGGCGTCAACGTCGCCGAATCCGGCTATTACCCGCAGGTCACCGGCGGCATCAAGGGTGGCTACACCAGCGGTTACGGCAGCGATGCCGGCAGCCAATCGGTGAACATTTCCCTCAAGCAGATGCTGTATGACTTCGGCAAGGTTTCCAGTTCGGTCGACGCCGCCCGCGCCCGGGTGGCGCGCAGTCAGGCCGGGATTCTGCTGGCGATCGACGACATCGCCCGCGACACCGCCAGGGCCTACATCGAGGTGCAGCGTT
Organism: Pseudomonas sp. Sample_21; assembly: GCF_004307525.1. Classification (NCBI taxonomy): domain Bacteria; kingdom Pseudomonadati; phylum Pseudomonadota; class Gammaproteobacteria; order Pseudomonadales; family Pseudomonadaceae; genus Pseudomonas; species Pseudomonas sp. Sample_21. The sequence goes on from NZ_RCNZ01000079.1 coordinate 63,876, forward strand.
ATCAGCGTCTGCTTGAGGTTGCGCGCGAGCAGATTCAGGGCATCGGCGGCATCGTCGACCTGGCCAAGCAACGCAGCGACATGGGCGCCAGCACCCGTTCCGATATGGTCCAGGCGCAGTCCCGGGCCGAAGGCGCGACGGCGACGTTGCAGGAATTCAAGGCGCAATACGCACGCTGGCAAGCGACCCTGACCAGTCTGCTCGGACGGCGCACGCCGCCGGCGGTCAGCGACGCCGCCGCGCCTACGCTAACCCAGGCCTGCGACGCCTCGCAGATCTCCGACACCCTGCCCGCCGTCCTCCAGGCCGCCGCGCAACGCACCCAGGCCCAGGCCGAGCTGGCCCAGGCCAAAGCCGAGGCCTACCCGACCCTGTCGCTGCAACCGTCGGTCAACCAATACCTGGACGACCACTACGACGATCAGAACTCGCGCGCTGATCGCACCCAGGTGGGGATCTTCCTCAACCTCGAAGTGCCGATCTATCAGGGCGGCGCGATCAGTGCGCGCAGCCGCGCCGCCGGGCATGCGCTGACCGCAGCGGATTCGGCGGAAGACTTCGCCCGCCTGCAAGCGCGCCAAGGTCTGGCTGAAGCCCAGGCGCAAACCTCGGGCCTGAACCGGCGGCTGCGCTCGCTGGAATTTCGCCAGACCAGCATCACCGAAGCGCGCATGCTGTATGGCCGCCAGTACCTGGAACTGGGCACGCGGCCGCTGCTGGACTTGCTCAACGCCGAGCAGGAAATCCATCAGTCGCGCTTCGATCTGGTCAACACCCAGGCTGATCTGCAACGCCTGCAGATCGACTGCTTCTACAACAGCGGTGCGATTCGCCGGGTCTTCGGCATCGACCACAGCGCCATCCAGAATGTCGAGATCCTGCCATGACCGATGCCAGCATCACTGTTCCCGAACCCGCCGCTGCCGAGGCTCGCGAGGATTATTCACCGTGGCTGGAAGCGGTGCTCAAGGTCGCCCGCCACTATCGCCTCGACGTCTCGCCGGAAAGCGCGCGCCTGGCCTCGGTGCACAGCGAAGGCCGCGTCGAAGAAGTGGTTCGGCACATGGCGCGTCAGGCCGGTTTGAGCGTGAAATTCGCGGTATTCGACAACAAGAGCCTGAGCCGCTGGCGCACGCCGCTGGTGGTGCAACTGCGTGATGGTCAGGTCGGCGTGCTCGAAAGCCTCGGCGAAACCGGCGAGCTGGGCATCTGCTTCAGTGGCGACCAGGGTTTGCAGAGTCGCATGGAGGCTGGCGCGCTCGCCGAGCAGGCATTGCGCACGGTGATTCTGCGTCCGACGCAACCGGTGGCCGACGTGCGCACCAACGATTACATCAAGCCCTACGACGAGCACTGGTTCCGGCGCATCGTCCTCACCGATCTGCGCCCTTACAGCCAAGTGATGATCGCCTCGCTGGTGGCCAACCTGCTGGGCATGGCCGGGGTACTGTTTTCCATGCAGGTGTACGACCGGGTGATTCCGGCCGAGTCGCTGCCGACCCTGTACGTGTTGTTCGGCGGGGTGATGCTGGCGCTGCTGTTCGATTTCGTCATGCGCATTCTGCGTCTGCGCATCACCGATGTGCTGGGCAAACGCGCCGACTTGCGCGTCTCCGATCTGGTCTTTGGCCACGCTTTGCGTCTGCGTAATTCGGCGCGGCCGAAATCCACCGGTTCGTTCATATCGCAGTTGCGCGAGCTGGAGCAGATCCGCGATCTGATCACCTCCAGCACTGCCACGGCACTGGCGGACATGCCGTTTTTCCTGCTGTTCCTGCTGGTGTTCTATTTGATCGGCGGGCCACTGGTGCTGATTCCACTGGTGGCGCTGGTGTTCATGTTGCTGCCCGGGATCATCGCGCAACCGCGTCTGGCGCGACTGGCCAATGCCTCGATGCGTGAAGCGGCGCTGCGCAACGCCATGCTGGTGGAAAGTATTCAGGGTCTCGACGACATCAAGGCATTGCAGGCCGAGCAGCGTTTCCAGCAACAATGGAACCAGTACAACGCCGCCTCGGCGGACAGCAGCCTGCGCCTGCGCACCCTGACCAACAGCCTGGTGGCGTGGACGCAGAACGTGCAAGGCGGAGTGTTCGCAGTGGTCATCGTGTTCGGCGCGCCGATGGTGATTGCCGGCGACCTGACCACCGGCAGTCTGGTCGCGGCGTCGATTCTGTCGTCGCGGATGATGGGGCCGATGGCGCAACTGACCCACGTGCTCACCCGATGGCAGCAGGCCAAGGTCGCGCTCGAAGGCTTGAACCGGATCATGCAGATGCCGGTGGATCATCCCGAAGGCAGTCAGCGCGTGCACCTGCCGGCGATTCGCGGCGACTACCGCATGCGCCAGGCCAGTTTTCGCTACAGCGAGGAATCGACCCCGGCGCTCAACAACATCGACCTGAGCATTCGGCCCGGCGAGCGCATCGCCCTGCTCGGCCGCAACGGTGCTGGCAAGTCGACGTTGCTGCAAGCACTGGGCGGCGCGATGGATCTGAGCAGCGGTGAAACCACCCTGGACGGCATCGCCCTGGCACATCTGGATCCGGCCGACCTGCGCCGCGATGTCGGCCTGCTGTCGCAACAGGCGCGACTGTTTCACGGCACCTTGCGCGACAACATCACCCTCGGCGCCGGTCAGGCCAGCGATCAGGAAATCATCGCCGCGCTGACTGTCACTGGCGCGCTGGATTTCGTCCGTCAGCTGCCCAAAGGCATGGATCATTTAGTGCTTGAAGGTGGCTTGGGCCTGTCGGGCGGTCAGCGTCAGAGCTTGCTGCTGTCGCGCTTGTTGATCCGTCAGCCACAAGTGCTGTTGCTCGACGAACCGACGGCCGCGCTCGATGACGTCACCGAGCGTCTGCTGCTGGAAAAACTCGCGACCTGGACCCAGGGTCGAACGCTGGTGGTCGCCACGCATCGGGTCAGCGTGTTGCAACTGGTCGAGCGGATCATCGTCCTCGACAACGGACGTATCGTCATCGATGACCACCGCGACGCCGCATTGGCGCGGCTGCGCGCACCGGGCAAAGGAGTGGCGGTATGAAGCCGATGATGACCGACGTGCCGGACCCGATGTCCTACCTCGACGGCCGCGATGAGCGCGCACTTGCCGGTGGCGCAAAGGTGATCTGGGGTTGCGCGCTGATGCTCGCCTGCTTCATTGCCTGGGCCGCGTGGTTCGAGATCGTCGAGGTCTCGACCGGCACCGGCAAAGTGGTGCCCAGCTCGCGCGAGCAGGTGATCCAGTCGATGGAGGGCGGCATTCTCGAACAGCTCAATGTCAGCGAAGGTGCTTTGGTCGAGCGCGGGCAGATCCTCGCGCAATTGGACCCGGTGAAGAACCAGTCCAACGTCGGCGAAAGCGCGGCCAAGTACCGCGCGGCGCTGGCCAGCGTCAACCGCTTGCAGGCCGAAGTCAGCGAAAAGCCCCTGACCTTCGACGCATCGCTGCAGGAGTTTCCTGACCTGATCCGCGCCGAAACCGAGCTCTACCAGACCCGGCGCAAAGGGCTGGCGGAAACCCTCGACGGTATTCAGAGCTCGCTGAAACTGGTGCGCAGCGAACTGGCGATAACTGAAAACCTGGCGAAGATCGGCGCCTCGAGCCGGGTTGAAGTGCTGCGCCTGACCCGTCAACGCTCGGAGCTGGAATTGAAGGCCACCGAAGCCCGCTCCGATTACATGGTCCGCGCCCGCGAAGACCTGGCCAAGGCCAACGCTGAAGCGCAGATGCTCGAAGCGGTGATCCGTGGGCGCACCGATTCACTGTCGCGCCTGACCCTGCGCTCGCCGGTGCGCGGCATCGTCAAGGACATCGAGGTCAGCACGATTGGCGGCGTCATTGCGCCCAACGGCCAGGTCATGCAGATCGTGCCGCTCGATGAACAACTGCTGATCGAGACGCGCATCTCGCCGCGCGACATCGCCTTCATTCACCCGGGCCAGGCGGCGAAAGTGAAAATTACCGCCTATGACTATTCGATCTACGGCAGCCTCGACGGCGAGGTGGTGACGATCTCGCCGGACACGATTCAGGACGAAGCCAAGCCGGAAATCTTCTACTACCGCGTGTTCATCCGTACCGCTTCGGATGAACTGCGCAACAAGGCCGGCAAACGCTTCGCCATCGTGCCCGGGATGATCGCCACGGTGGACATCCGTACCGGCGAAAAAACCGTGCTCGACTACCTGATCAAACCACTCAACCGCGCCCGCGAAGCGTTGCGCGAACGCTGATCAGCGGCTGGCCAGTTTGGTCGCTGGTGGCGTCGTTGGAGTGATGCTGGCCTGATAGCGCGACCACTCGCGATTGATCTCCGCGTACGGCAAAAAGATGCTTACGCGCGGTTGATCGAGCAAGTCTTTGCGCTTGAGGCGGCTGACGTCGTCACGGGTGAGAAACGCCACGTTGATGCCAACCACTTTGCCATCGGCGGAAAACACAGGCCCGCCGGACATGCCTTTGGCCAGCGCGCCATTGTGGGTGCCGTAAAGCACGTTGCCCTCTTTGACGTCGAGGCGAACCATGGCCGGCAACGCCTGGCCGGTGCCCTTGACCGACATGTACAGCGAATTGAACCCCACCGAAGTCAGCTCCTCGCCCGGCTTGTAGCCGCGCCACGCCGGCACGCTATTGGCCTTGTGACGGAAAAACTGCACGTCTGCCTGCCCTTGGAAAACCGTGCCCGACAAGTAAGGAATGTGCTTCACCGTCACGGCGAAGTCTTCATTCCATTGCACAGCCGAACCCATCAGCAGGTAAGGCAAAGGCGCGCCGGAGTGGACGACAAAGGCTTGGTCTAAAACAGGATCCTGAACAAAAGCGACTGGCATTCCATTGCACCCGCTGAGCAGCAACGACGCTGCAACAAGTGACTTGAGGGGGCGCATTTTCGGTACATCTTGAAGTGAGGAAAGGTGCTGCAATATGTCATTGCGCCATCACTTCTAGCAATAGGCTCAGCCTACCGCTTGTCGGCATGCGATATAGTGAGTTAATGATTGGATCCAAGCGATTTCCAGGCAATACGCGCAATCAACAGCGAATGAACGCAAATGATCGCGATTGTCTTCAACCAGGTCGAGCGATCCCATGCTGACGAAGCTTGCGGTACAGGGTATTGCGGCTAATCCCAAGACGACGGGCAACTCGCGCGACATGCCAGTGTTCAGCTTCAATCATGCTGAGCAGAGTTTGCCGTTCGGATACGCCCAGTGGATCAGCTACAGGTGAATCGCCCCTTGCGGGCAATAACTCCTGCACGTCCTCCAGCGTGACCCGGCCTTCCACTGCCAACGCCACCAACGTCCGCAAACAGGTGCGCAGTTGCCGGACATTGCCCGGCCAGGGCTGCGCCAGCAAGCGCTCTCGAACTCCCGCTTGCAGCCGCACAGTGGCGCCCGCCGCTTCTTCGCGCAGCAGCAGGTCGAGCAGACGGCCCTTGTCGGAACGCTCGCGCAGCGGCGGCAGTTCCACGGCGAAACCGCCAATGCGATAGAACAGGTCCTCGCGCAGGCGTCCGTCGGCCACGCAGGCTGGCAGATTCTGGTGGCTGGCGCTGATCAGGCGTACATCAAGCGGTCGCGGCGTTGCGCTGCCCAGCGGCACGACCTGGCGCTCTTCGAGCACCCGCAGCAGACGGGTCTGTAGCGCGAGGGGCATGTCGCCGATTTCGTCGAGAAACAGAATGCCGCCATGGGCCTGCTCAAGCTTGCCGACCATGCCGTCCTTGCGCGCGCCGGTGAAGCTGCCGCCGCGATAGCCGAACAGCTCGCTTTCAATCAGCGTCTCGGGGATCGCCGCGCAGTTGATCGCGACAAACGGCTGGCCGGCGCGCGAGCTGGCGCGATGCAGCGCTGCCGCAAAGGCCTCCTTGCCGGTGCCGGTTTCACCTTGCAGAAACACCGGCACGTCGCGCTCCAGTACACGGAGTGCGCGGGCGAATCCGCGTTGCAGGCGCGGGTCTTCCAGGCACACGCGCTCATCCTTGATTGGCGGGACAGGCGCAAGGGTCAACGGCGCGGAGCGGATCGGTTCGCGCAACTGGCCGTAGAACAAGCGCCCGTCGGCCAGGCGCATCGGCCAGCAGACGTGCGCCTGAGCACTGGCCTGATCGAGCAACTGCTCCATCGGCGTTTCCAGCAACATGGTCAACGACTGCCCGACCATCTGCTCGCGGCTCAGGCCCAACAGATCCAGCGCCGCCGCATTCACCGAACAGATCCGCGCACTCTCGTCGAAGCTGAGCAGGCCTTCACCCAGCAGCCCGACAAACCCGGCATCGGGATGAAACCGCAGCAAATAGCGTTGCGGATCGTGGCCAAGGAAAAAACAGCTCTCGATCAACCTGGCCGACAGATTGGTCAGGGCCATGGCCTTGAAGCGTTGCTCAAGGCTGCTTTCCTCGCGCACGGAGGAAAGGTTGAGCACCGCGAGCAACCCACCGCTGGCGTCGAATATCGGGCTGGCCGAACAGGTCAGGCCGACGTGCTGACCACGGAAATGCTCGTCGCGGCGAATGGTCACGTGCTGGCGCTCGACCAGGCAGGTGCCGACACCGTTGGTGCCCTCGTGCTCCTCGCTCCAGACCGAGCCGAGCCACAGCCCGGAGCGCTGGAACTCGCCGCGTTCGGCTTCGTTGAACACGCTGTCGATCGCCACGCCGCGCGCATCGGTGAGCAGCACGACATGGCCGTCACGTCCCAGTTGCTGGTGCAGGCTGTTCATCTGCCAGTGCGCCACGGAAATGATGTGTTCCAGCGGCGCACGGTGTTCGCGCAAACGCGCCTGTTCGAGCACGTCCGGCGCGCGGCGGCTGGCCGGATCGAGCTGGTATTGATCCAGGCAGCGCCGCCACGAACGGGTGATCGCCAGGTCTGCCGCCGCGCTGTGGCTGGCAACAGAGCCCTGCACGGCTTGCAGTACCTGGCGCGCGTGGGCGTTGATCGAGGCCGGTTTCATTGTTGTTGTTCTCCGCTTCGGTGAAGACACGGGTGTGTCCGCAGCTTAGATGAAAAGCTCATTGCGGGGGAATTTCGCGCCGAGTGACACAGTGTCATTCGCGATTCTCGAATTTGTGACATGTCGCCTGCGCCAAGCCTTGTCGGCCTTTGCATCAAACGCTCTGGCCCGCGCCTTTCAAGGAGATGGCCCAAGCCTTGCTCTGATGCCATGGCTTACCAAAACAACAAGATCGGGAGTGGCCCCATGAACATCGCTATTGAAACCCCTTTGCAATCGCCAACAGCGCAACTTGCGGCCTGGGTCGAACGCCTCGGCGAACGTCTGGCGCAACGAGATGTGGACGGCACGCTGGAGCTGTTTGCCGAAGAAAGCCACTGGCGTGACTTGCTGCTGTTCAGCTGGAACCTCGTCACCCTGGAAGGCAAACCGGCGATTCGCGACATGCTCGAAACACGCCTTGAGCAGACCCGGCCCGAACGCTGGCAACTCGAAGGTGAAGCCACGCTTAGCGACGGCGTGCTCGAAGGCTGGATGAGTCTGGAAACCGACACCGCGCGTGGCAAAGGCTACGTGCGCCTGAAGGACGGTCTGTGCTGGACGCTGTTGACCACCATGCGCGAGCTCAAGGGTTTCGAAGAACCCAGCGGCCGCCGCCGGCCGATGGGCGCGAGCCACGGCCATGCCCACGCTGACAAGCGCAACTGGCTGGAGCGCCGCCGCGATGAAGAAGCGGCGCTGGGCATCACCACGCAACCGTACTGCCTGATCGTCGGCGGCGGTCAGGGCGGGCTCGGCCTCGGCGCAAGGCTCAAACGCATGGGCGTACCGACGCTGATCATCGACAAGGCCGAACGCCCCGGCGATCAATGGCGCGGCCGCTACAAGTCGCTGTGCCTGCACGACCCGGTCTGGTACGACCACATGCCCTACCTGCCCTTCCCCGACCACTGGCCGGTGTTCACCCCGAAAGACCAGATCGGCGGCTGGCTGGAGATGTACACCAAGGTCATGGAACTCAACTACTGGCCGCGCACTGAATGCCTCGGCGCTACGTTTGACGAAGAGACTGGCCGCTGGACCGTGGAGGGCCTGCGCAACGGCGAGCCCGTCACCCTGCAACCGACGCAACTGATCCTCGCCACCGGCATGTCTGGCGTACCGAATGTTCCGGTGTATCCCGGCGCCGAAGACTTCCAGGGTCAGCAACATCACTCCAGCCGTCACCCCGGCGGCGATGCGTGGAAAGGCAAGCGCGCAGTGGTCATCGGCGCGAACAATTCAGCCCACGACATCTGCGCCGATCTGGTGGAAAACGGCACCGAGGTGACCATGGTGCAACGTTCGAGCACGCACATCGTGCGTTCGGACAGCCTGATGGAAATGGTCTTCGGCGGGCTTTATTCCGAAGAGGCGCTCGAGTCGGGGCTGACCACGGATAAGGCCGACCTGCTGTTCGCCTCGATTCCGTACAAGGTCATGCCACAGTTTCATCGGCCGATCTTCGACGCGATCAAGGAGCGCGACAAGGACTTCTATGAACGCCTGAGCCGGGCGGGTTTCATGCTCGATTTCGGCGACGATGAATCGGGTTTGTTCATGAAATACGTACGCCGTGGCTCGGGTTACTACATCGACGTCGGCGCCTCGGAACTGATCGCCAACGGCACGATCAAGCTCAAGAGCGCGCCGGGCCTCGGTGTCGAACGCATCGAAGCGGATGCGGTGGTGCTCACCGATGGCAGCCGCTTGCCGGCCGATCTCATCGTTTATGCGACGGGTTATGGCTCGATGAACGGCTGGGCCGCGAAGCTGATTTCCCAGCAAGTCGCCGACAAGGTCGGGCGCTGCTGGGGCCTGGGTTCCGGCACCACCAACGACCCCGGCCCGTATGAAGGTGAACTGCGCAACATGTGGAAGCCGACCCAACAGCAAAACCTCTGGTTCCACGGCGGCAACCTGCATCAGTCACGGCACTATTCGCTGTATCTGGCGTTGCAGTTGAAAGCCCGTTTCGAAGGCCTCGACACCGATGTTTATCGCCTTGCACAGCGGCATCATCTGGGCTGATTCCTCAAGTGGTCGTTCGTCGGTGCGCAGGCCAAGCGCACCGGCGAACTGGAAAGTGCGTGCTAGGGTGTCTAGCCCAAGCACGTTTCAATCCAGGAAAAATGAGGAGGATTCATGCCACTTCATCCCATTCTGTTCATGGGCGGCTCCGGCGCCATCGGCCACCAGACGGCTCGCGCATTGCGCGCGGCGCATCCCGACGTCCCGTTGCTGATCGGCGGACGCGACCTCGCCAAGGCTGAGCAAACCGCCGAGCAAATCGGCAATGCCCAAGGTGTGGTCATCGATGCTCGCGCAGAAGATCTGGGACTGGGTGATCGCCCGGTCAGCGCCATCGCCCTGTTCTACATGGACCACGCCCTCGCCGGGCTGCGCTTTGCGCAAAAGCGCAAGGTGCCGCACCTGAGCATCTCTTCCGGCGTATTCGAAATCGCCCCGCAGATCGCCAGTTTCATCCACTCGCCCGACGCGTCGCCCATTGTCCTCGGCTACGAATGGATGGTCGGCGCCACCACCGTCGCAACGCTGCACATCGCCAAGGCATTCGCCCGCGTGCACGACATCCGCATTCATGCCCTGGTCGACGAACAGGACGGCGGCGGCCCGACCGTAGCCGTCGATTTCGAGCACCTGAACAAAATGCTGCCCGCCGCGCTGACCCGCCGTGACGGCGAATTCATCTGGCGTGAAGGCGACGATGCCAAGGTCAGCTTCCGCGCCGTCGACGGCACGACCCTGCAGGGCGCCGGCTTCTCCTCCATCGACGTGACAGGCCTGGCCGCCGCCACCGACGCCCCGAACGTCGAGTTCAACCTCGCCAGCGGCATCAGCTCGACCCGGCGTCAGGGTCTGCCGATGTCGACGGAAATACTCATTGAACTTGAAGGCACGGATCACGAGGGCCAGCCATTGCGCACACGCCACGCCGTAGTTCACCGATCAGGCGCAGCAGCGTTGACCGGGCTCAGCGTGGCCATGTTGCTGGAGCGACTGGTTGGGCTGGATGGGCAAGCGCCTGTGAGGCCCGGGCTGTATTTTCCGTATCAATTGCTGGAGGCGCAGGTGTTTTTACAGCGGCTGGAAAAAGACGATGGCGAGCTGATCGAATTGGACGTGTGACCCCCCTGGACAAAGGCTGGTCAATTTTGCCCGAGCGCCTGTACGACACGCTCCGCGATGGCGAGACAGCTCGTCAATCCTGGAGATTCGATGCCGAACAGATTAACCAGCCCCGGCACTCCATGCACCGATGGGCCACTGATGACAAAGTCCGCCGCCGGTTCGTGTACGGCGTTGATTTTCGGGCGGATGCCGCTATAGGCCGGTTCCAGGCTGCCATCGGGCAGGCCGGGCCAATAGCGGCGAATCGCCTGATAGAAACCTTCGGCCCGCTGAGGATCCACACGGTAATCAACCTGATCGACCCACTCGACATCCGGTCCGAAACGCGCCTGCCCCCCCAGGTCAAGCGTCATGTGCACGCCGAGACCCGCGGCTTCGGGCGCGGGATAGATGAGATGGCGAAAAGGTATCCGACCGCTGAAGCTGAAGTAGCTGCCTTTGCACAACCTGGCCAACGGGACGTATCGTGAAGACAGACCGACAATGTGACCCGCAAGCTGGGGCGCAGACAAGCCCGCACAGTTGATCAGTTCGCCACAGCTGACGTTCATGGGTTGCGCACCGCCGATCTGCAACTCAAAACCCTGCGGGCGACGACAGGCCGATTCGAACGGCGTGTTAAAGGCAAACGAGGTGCCCGCCGCCTCGGCGTCTGCCTGCAAGGCAAGCATCAAGGCATGGGAGTCGACAATTGCGGTAGAGGGCGACCAGAGTGCCGCGATACATGACAACTCAGGCTCCAGTTCCAGCGCCTGCCGGGCGCTGAGCAGTTGCAGGTCGTTGACGCCATTGCGCCGTCCCTGCTGCCATAACCGCTGCAATGCCCCGCACTGCGCCTCATCGGTTGCGACAACAAGCTTGCCCAGAGGTTGGCGCGCTACTGCGTGCGCTTCGCAAAAGGCATACAGGCGATGCCTGCCGTCGACGCACATTTGCGCCTTGAGGCTGCCAGTGGGGTAGTAGATGCCGGCGTGAATGACTTCTGAATTGCGCGAGCTGATGCCGGTTCCAATGCGTTCACCCGCCTCCACCACGATCACTTCACGGCCGCTCACGGCCAGGGCCCGGGCGACAGCCAGCCCGAGCACTCCGGCGCCAATCACGACACATTCGATATCGACGCTCACCACCTCACCGCGCGTTCAAATTGCTTGATCAGCGTGACGACCTTTTCTACATCGCCATCCGACAAATGATGGTGGCAAGGAAGTGTGATCATTTGCCGGGACAGGCGTTCGGTTGTGGGCAACGCAATGCGCGGCTGACTGCTCAACCATGCCTTCTGCCAATGAATGGGCACCGGATAATGAATGGCCGCTTGCACATCATGCTCTGCCAGATAAGCCTGCAGCTCGTCACGATGCGTGGATTGCACGACATAGTGATAGTAGGCATTTCCCGGTTTGCCGCGCCCCAGGTCAGTGCCCGTGCGGGTTGTCGAGAGGACGTCATCATAGAACGCGGCAATTTCCACGCGTCGCTTCAGCCACTGATCCAGATACTGCGCTTTGATGTTGAGTGCTGCTGCCTGCAACGAGTCGAGTCTGGAGTTGATGCCGAACCGGATCGATTCGTTACGGTTTTCCAGGCCGTGATTGCGTGCAATCCGCGCGTATTCGGCAATTCCCGGATCGCGAGTCACCAGCATCCCGCCGTCACCCAGACCACCGAGCGTCTTCAACGGATGCATGGAAAACGCTGACGCATCAGCGCGAGTGCCGACTTGCCGGCCATCGATCACGGTGCCTATCGCCTGAGCGCAATCCTCGATCACGGCAACCCCGCCCGAGCGGCACAGGTCGATGATTGGGTCGATATCCAAAGGGCGTCCGCGCAGATAGACAGGAATCACGGCTTTGGTCCGATCATTCACAAGTGGCGCAATCGTCTCGACGCTCAGGAGTTCATCGTCACCCACATCTGCCAGGATCGGCCGGGCACCAACAGCAACAATGGCTCCGACAGTGGCAACAAAGGTATTGGCGCAGGTGATCACCTCGTCACCGGGGCCGATATCGAGCGCGCGCAATGCCAGAAACAGCGCATCCGTGCCTGAATTGAGGGCAACGGCGTGCGCGCCGCCACAACGATCCGACATCCATGACTCGAACGCCAGAACCTGATCGCCGAGAATGAACTCGCCCGATTGCAACAGCTCCCGCCAGCGTTCAAAGATCTCGCCACAGAGATCCTGGGCCTGTTCCTGTACGTTATTGCACTTGATCATTACGCGCACTCCCTGGCATGAACATGATGGACGTCAGGACGATCAGCAGAGTGCCAACCGCGCTGATGACGGCGGTCAACGCAAGCGTCTGGGAATAGCCGATCATCCCGCCGACTACGCCGCTGCCCAGATAAATGAACGGGTGCACACCGCTGGTGACAAAGGTATCCACCGCCACGACTTTGCCCAGATCCTTTTCGGGCGACAGTGTTTGCATGGCGGTTGCCCAGCCGGTGAGCCAGGACGCTTCGACGATACCGACGAACGTCGCCCCCAGAACCGCCATCCATGCCGCCGTCCCCAGCCCGAGTAACGCCATCGCTCCGGCCAGGAACAACCCGCATACCACCGCAAGTCCCACCAGGCGTTCGTGCCCCGAGGCCAGCACGGTGACAACCGATCCGAGACAAGCGCCGAACCCTGATGCTGCCAGGCAATATCCCCACATTTCTTCGCTGAAACGAAGACTGATCGCGTAGGGTGCAACGACCAGAAAAATCGGAAAACACAGCACGTTCACCACCAGCGTCGCCGCAAACCCCAGCAGCAGCGTGGCGTTACGGCTGACCACGGTGATGCCCTTGAACGCCTCGCGTAGGGAGAACTCCTCTTCGGATTCATGACGGCCGACATTCGGTAACTGAGCGGTGTAAATCGCCGCGCCGAAGAAGGTCAAGCCATCGATCAGTATCCCCCAGACCGGATCCCACAAGATGATGAACACGCCCAACGTCGCCGGAAACAGAATGGCGACCAGGTTATCGATGAAGTTCATCGCGCCGTTGCCCGCGACCAGCGCCTTTTTGGGTAACAGGCTGACCAGCAGCACCTGAGCGCAGGGCCGAGAAACGCCGATGCCGATGCCGAAGATCAGATAGGCCAGCACCAGCCAGCCCCAAGGCGCACCGGTCAGAAGCAGTGCGACGGCCGCAAGCTGCGCCATGCCTCGGGCCGTATCGGTGTAGATGAGCACCTGTCGAGGCGACTTGCGATCCGCCAGCATGCCGCCGGCCAGAGCACCGACGACGGTTCCGATTCCGACTGCGGCCATGATGAAGCCAAACACATCACCACCAAAACCGTCCCGTATCAGCGCTATCGGCAGCGCCGCCAGACAGATGGCGTCGCCGGCCATCGACAGGCCCTGGCCGATCAGCAACTTGCGAAAAGGCAAGACTCGCAGCGCATCGTTATAGGGGGATAAGCGTTCTTTGATAGAAATCATCGGTGCCCCTCCTTGAGGCATATATATCCATCCTGGCCACGTTCGGTTGGCAACTGCCGGCCGCCCTCGCGGATTTCCAGCTCATCGTCTCCGATTACGGAAATGCGCAGACGCCGGCCCCGAAACTCAAGGGTGAAGTGGTAGGCATCCCAATCGGCGGGCAACCTCGGGCGGAAGGCCAGTTGGTCCGCAACGAGATCAAGTCCTGCCAACCCTTCCACCAAGCCCTGCCAGGCTCCGGCATAGGCGGAAAGATGCAGGCCATTGCTATAGTCGTCGAGCGGAGTGAAATCGAGGTTGTAGCGGCTGGCCCGAGCAATGAAATCGGCACTGATCGACGTCTTGCCCAAGTGCGCGGCGACAACCGCGTGCGGGCCGTAGCTCAATGACGATTCATGCACCGTACGCGGTTCATAATATTCGAACGCTGCGCGTTTCACGTCCGTTGAAAAATCTTCTGGAAACATCGACATCAACAACACGATGTCCGCCTGTTTGACTACCTGCGACGCGAAATTCTGCAGATTCTCTGCGCTCTCCCGTTCGGCCTCGTCCGCAAACTGCGGCCCACGCTTTTTGTCGGAACGCAGCTGCGTGTCAGGTAAGGCGGCATAACCCTCAAACTCTTCAGGAATGACCACCCCACCCACAGTTATCCAGGGCAGAAAGACGTTATCGGCTATCGACTGCCAGCGCCTGAACTGTGCCTCGGGCAATCCCGGAAAGCCCGGCCGGTCGCACAGGGAAAGCGCTGACCGGAGGCACCAGCGCAGCATGTAATTGGTAAAAAAGCTGTTGTCCACATGATAGTGGTATTCGTCCGGCCCCATGACCGATTCAACGACATACGCCTGACGACTCTCGGACCACTTGAACACGGACGCGGCGAAACGGGCGCACTCGAGCAGCATTTCAAAGCCGCGAGAGATCATGAACGCATCGTCACCGGTGACCTTCCAGTATTTGTTCACGGCATAGCAAACGTCTGCCGAAATGTGGAGCACCTCATGGACACTCCACTCTCGTCGAATGTCCTGTTCGGGATACGCCAGCACATAATGGGGACCATTTTCCCGCCCTCGATCATTGGCTGCTTCCGGAAAACGCGCTCCCTCATAGCCACTGGCCCGAGCAAACTCCCGCGCTTGTTCCAGACAGTGGTAGCGATAGTCAATCAACGCCCTGGCGACACCGGGTTCGTTCCAGATCCAGAACATGCACTTGTGCAGTTCGGTATCGAAAAACGTCGCTCCGGAGTGATACGTACTGGTCAGGCCGCGCGCCGGCGAGAGCGTTCCCCGCTCGGGGGGTGCGACTCCCACGCCGTGCTGTAGCAATTGAAACATCGCGTATTTGATGCCCAGATCGGTACGTCTCTGCGCGGTTTGAACAGTGACGTCATGCTCGCTCCAGATCCTGCTCCATCGGTCAAGATGGCTGCTCTGGATATGGGTCACATCGAAGTCGCCAGAAAGCGCGTCGGGCATACTGTGCTCGCCATCGATTGCAACCCGCCAATGCGTGGCGATGCGATGCTGCAACACCGAGTCGAAATCCATGGTGACGGAAGTAATACAACCCTGCAGGCCGTGTCGCCAGCAAACAACGGAACTCGCCGCTGAACCGGACTGTTCGACACGTACGTCGTAGCGCAGCCGATACTCTGCGGCATCGACATCCACAGTGAAGGCCGTTCGATCGACAACACTTTGCCCAAAACGGTAATGTCGGGCGGTCAGCCAGTCACTGGTGCCCAGGTATTCATTCTCGGCACTGCCATCCACGCCGTAATCCAGTCGCAATCGGTGCGCACCGGTCGGCTCGCCCAGTCGAGTCAGACTGATGCGGGTCGACACGGCACTGTCATCTGGGGCATCAATGAACTGATCAATCGTCAGCTCATAACGGACGCCCCGCAGTTGGAACAGCTCGCGACTGCTGACTGTCGCCTGATCCATTGCCAACACCACCGCCGGTCCATCGCCTGATGGCTCGAGAGGTTCGCCCGTGTCCACATCGTAGAGGCGCAGGACTGCCGGCGCTGGCAAAGAAATGATCTCCCGCGAAACGCCGACCCCGGGTGCATAGACCCCCGCGCAGAGCAGTTGCGTGCGCCGTGTGCGCGGCGAGGCACTGGGCACATGCGGGCGCACGCCGATCAAGGGATTGGCCAGCATTGCCACGCAGGCTGCGAAGGACGATGTCCGCGGCTCGATACCGACGATATCCTCGCACTCCTCTCCATAAGCGATGGTCAGCACGACGTGTCCCCCGACGGCTGGAACGACCAGTCTTTGTGCAGCATGTTGCGCACATTGTGATAGCGGGTGTCGGACAACACATCGTCACTGTCGTTGAAGTTCCCGGATTGCCATTGCTCGCAGATTTCCACGATGGCATCCCTGATCGAATAGATGAACTCGAAACCCAGTGTCTCCTGCACCCGTCGCGAATCCAGACGGTAAGACCGAACATCATCGCTGCGGGTAGTGGTGATCGGCACGTTGACGAGGAAGTAACGATCGACAACCTGTTTTACCTGATCGGCTATCTCGGTCACCGTGTGGTTTTCGTAGCCGACGTTGATTGCGGTTCCGCAGACTTCGTCCAGCGATTCGCGCTCCACGAGCATCGTATACAGCCGGGTCAGATCGCCGATATGCACATTGGGGCGGTATTGACTGCCGCCGAACACGGTAATTTCACCGCGCGCCAGCGCACTGGCGGTAAGGATATTGACGGTCAGATCCAGGCGCTGGCGAGGCGACCAGCCGCACACGGTAGCGGCTCGAACCGCGACGGTTTCAAAGGATGCATCAGTGAGCCCGAACAGTATTTTTTCGCCGTCAGCCTTGAAGCGGTTGTAGTCGGTGATGGGCACGCAGGGTTGGCGCTCATCGACAAATGGTTCTGTATTGACGCCGTAGACACTGGCTGAGGATGCATAGATAAAGCGCCGGCAGCCAAGGCGCTTTGCACTGCTCATGAGATGCGGCAGACAATCGATATTGATGGACTGGCCGAGTTCGGGTGCCGAATTGAAACTGGGATCATTGGCCACTGCGGCAAGATGGACAACGGTGTGCATCCCCCGAAGCGACTGCTCGACGAGCAGCGGATCGCGAATATCGCCCTTTATGAATTCCAGTGCCGGATGGTTCATCACGCCCTCCAGGCCGTTGCCGAAATAAAGCGCATCCAGTACCCGGACCCGGTAACCGGCAGCCAGCAGTTTTGGTACCAGACGCGAGCCAATGTAGCCCGCACCGCCTGTAACGAGAACAGCGGATTGATTATTCATGGTCCTTCCTTGGGATGGGTTTGCCAGCGGGTATTCATCAAGCGATGACAGTATTGATGCCTGTGGATGAGCAGCCTTGGGCTCAAGAGCATGCCGGCGGATCTGCCAGGCATGGAGCCCCAGGCCACAGGCCAGATCCGTTGCATAGGGACTGTCGTCAATCAGCTCGACATCCTGCGGATCGCGGCTTCCGACCAGTTGTTGAATCAGCGCTTCGCGGCTCTGACCGGGCGCCTGTCGGGTAATCGATAACCTGGATTCTTGCCGCAGACTGGAGCGCTCGATAGCCGCCTCGAACAACTGCGGCGCATTCAGAGACGCCGTATAAAACATCACTGGCTGTGCGGCTTGTGCAATGCGTTCCAGCAAGCGCTTTGCATCCTCGAACAGCTCAGTGCCTTGGGAGAGTTGTAGAAATTCCTTTTGTTTGTGCTGCGCCAGTTCGTCTGCGCTGAGCGAGCCGCTCCTTTGAGCACCGATGTCATCGGTGATCAGCGCCAGCAATCGTGAAGCGCCTTCCATGCGAGGACGTCCGGCAATGTGGTCAATGTATTCGCGCTGAGTCAGTTGTTTGCCGGCAAGTCTGTGAGCGACGTTGCTCCACGCTTGAAAATGCGGCGTGTCGATCATTGTTCCGTCGAGGTCAATCAGCAAAAGTTTTGACATGATTGTTTACCTGTCATCTGTGCGTGGACATGACGAGCCGGGCGATTCTGGACGTCGAGTCGAATATCTTGTCGTCCGTCAAGATCATTCGCCCCCCTGCGCTTTCAACCAGTGCGCGCTCCGCCTGAAGTCTCACGTCTGACCCGTCACTGTAATCCGCACCCTTGAAATAGAGGTTGGGACGTAGCGTCTTGATCATCAATTCAGCAGTGGGTGTGTGATTTACGATGACATGATCGCAATAGCGAATAGAGGCAAGAAACTCTGCGCGTTTTTGATCGGGGAATACCGGCCGGTCCGCTCCTTTATTGACATATGGGTCGGCGGTAACTGACACGAACAATCGATCCACCATTGTTCTGGCACGTTGCAAATGATAAAGGTGCCCAGGATGCACAATGTCGAAACAGCCGTGACAAAGACCGATAGTCAAACCTTTTTCGCGGCAATAAACCGCCTCATCCTGCAATGCAGTGATGTCACTTAAAACGCCCATGATTATTCATTCCTTTGAGATAAGAGATTTAGCCATGATGTTCAGGTGTTCAAGTTCTCCCCAGTAATCGGGAAGCTGCCCGACGATTTGAAAACCATTGCGTAAATGAAAACGGTAGGCTGCACGTTCTTTGTCAATATTTCCTATATCCAGACATAACCATGTCTTTTCATTTGCCAGAGCGTACTTTTCAATTTCGTCATACAACAACGAAGCCACCCCGTATCGACGGTATTCGCTATCAACAATCAACCAGTCTGCCCACAGGACATACTTCGAGGGGATCGGACCTGCGGCGCAGCCCATCGTCCCGATCACCCGTCCGTCTACTGTGGCGACAAATCGCCCCCCTTCAAATTGAGGATTGGCAAGTTCATTGGCAAATTGCTGACCCGCAGACTCGGTAAGATCCTCGCCAGAGGCAATCTGGGCGACCAACCCCAGAACAGCTTCCATGTCAGCCTTTGCAAATCGCCGCAGGCGAATCTTCGTAACAGGTTCATTTGGCATGGTACTGAACCCTCTTGAGTGCCGAATCCAGCCGCTCACAGGCGTCCGCCAACATTTCAGTCGTATGCGATGCACTCAGGGTGACAGGCTCTGGGCAATAACTGAGGGGCATCAAAAAGCCATACAAGTTGTACTCACGGGATAGCAGGGCGAACAACTTCTGGGCAAAGTCGATCGGGTAGAAATGCTCTATCTCCCTCATGGTTCGAGGACGTTCGGAGGTTCCGATGTGGACGCCGATTCGACCGCCATACCCATCGATATGACAGGGTATGTGGTGTTTATCGAAAACGTCCCTAAGCCCGGCCTTCAAGCGCGATTCCAGCGCGGCGATGTGCCGGTGCACCGTTCCATCCTGCAAATGCTCGATGGCGGCAAGCGCGGCGGACACGGACAGGTATCGCCCCGTATTGGTCCCGCTGACCTGAACAGGACCGCGTGGTGCGATTACGTCCATGTATTCGGCTTTACCGGCAATACCCGCGATCGGCATGCCGCAGCCGAACGCCTTGCCGAAGGCGGCGATGTCGGGTACGACACCGAAGTCCTTTTGCGCACCACCAATGTTTGCGCGGAAACCGGTGAGCACTTCGTCGAAGATCAGCAGCGCACCCTTACGACTGGTCAGCGCACGCACATTTTGCAGAAAACCTTCATCCGGTCTGATGCATCCGATATTCAATGCAACAGGTTCCAGGATCACCCCTGCCACATCGTCCTTGTATTTTTCAAAAGCATTTTCCAGCGCTTCCAGATCATTCCATGAAACCGAAACCGTCAAGTTGCCGAATTCGTCAGGAATCCCCACAGTGCCCGATAAACGTTCCAGTTCTCTTCCCGCCAATAACGCGCCAGAGCGCGGTGAAGAGTCCACGTTCCAGGTCAAAGAGTCATTAAGCCCATGAAAATGCCCTTCGAACTTGATGATGATGCGTCGACCGGTAACGGCACGGGCGATACGCGTCGCATACATGGTCGCTTCCAGTCCGGAGTTGACCAGCCGCAACTTTTCGGCGCAGGGGACGACCGCACAGAACCGCTCACTCAACAGACGATGTTCATCGGTCTCATACTGCTGAAGAAAGCCCCGCTCCAGTGCCTTTAGAATGGAGTTTTTGATGACCGGACTATCGTGTCCCAACAGGCAGGATCCCCAGCCCATAATATAATCATCGCGCCATTCGCCCGATGTCAGCTGAACGCGCGCGCCGGCGGTATTCTGCACATTTATCGGCCCGACTACCGACAAGTGATTCCATCCCGATAGAACATTGCCAACACGTGTTTCCTTTAAACAATCCATGACGACTGACTCTCCCTTTAAAAAGTTTAGAGCGAACAAAGTCCAATACCCAGGCAAATGAAATTCGCCATGGCATTCGAACAAGATTCGATCGTGCGATACGCAATAACGTAGAAAGCAGCGCAGCAAGTTGGAGGAAAAACTAGCCCCGCCATCTACGCCGCGTCAATTTAAAAAATAAATGGCCGCCTAACAGCTTGTTTGCCAATGAAAACTGTTTTTCTTAAGAGAAAGTAGCGCAAAACATCAGGCGCATTATTTCAAACAGATATAAATGAATTTTCGCACTTATATTTCAGCAAGTTAGCCACAGCAAAACGCATTCTTTCAATGATTGGAAAATCTGATCCGCAAGTTTCGCAAACAACTGTGATGCTTATTAATCACATCCTGTATAAGCGGCGGACCTGGTTAATGACGAGGGTCAACTCCGCACACTTGAAAACTCCAATAGCCAAGAGAGAGAGTTAGTCGCGGATAGCAAAAGGCCCGTCATTGACGGGCCTCTTTCAAACCTGACCTTATACCGAACGCGAGGGTTGAACCTGCCCCCTGTTCTCAGGCCGAATCCTGAACCAGATCGCATACATCGCCGGCAGAAACACCAGCGTGATGATGGTGCCAACAAACGTGCCGCCGATCAGCGTGTACGCCAGCGTGCCCCAGAACACCGAGTGGGTCAGCGGAATGAATGCGAGAATTGCCGCCAGCGCGGTCAACAACACCGGCCGCGCCCGTTGCACTGTCGCTTCGACCACGGCATGGAACGGCGCCAGCCCTTCCTGCTCGTTGTGATGAATTTGCCCGATCAGAATCAGCGTGTTGCGCATCAGAATCCCGGACAGCGCAATCAACCCGACCAGCGCATTGATGCCGAACGGCTGGTTGAAGATCAGCAGCGTCGGCACCACACCGATCAAGCCTAACGGCGAGGTGAGGAAGACCATGATCATCGCCGAGATCGAGCGTACCTGGACGATGATGATGAGCAGCGTCATGGCGATCATGATCGGCAGCAATGGCAGAATCGCTTTGCCGGCCTTGCCGGATTCTTCGATGGCGCCCGCCTGTTCAATCCGGTAGCCGGAAGGCAGGTTTTCGATGATCGGCTGCAACTGCTGGATGATCGCACCGGAAACGTCCGGTGGCTGCAAACCTTCGGCGATGTCGCCACGGACGGTGATGGTCGGCGTGCGATCGCGGCGGCGCAGGATCGGGTCTTCCATGCGCACTTCGACCTGGCCGATCTGCGACAGCGGGATGCGCTGCCCCGCCGCACCGACCAGGGTGAAGCCTTCGATCTGTGCCGGGTCCAGGCGGATATTGCCCGCCGCACGGCCAACGACCTGCACGGAACGGATGTCCTCGCGCACCGCCGTGATCGGCACGCCGCTGAGCAGAAATTGCAACTGCTGGGCGACCGCGCTGGACGTAAGCCCCACCGCCTGCAAGCGGTCCTGATCCAGGTTGAAATGCAAGGTCGGCGTCAGCGGCCCCCAGTCAGTGTTGACGGTTCTCATCATCGGGCTGTCCTGCATCACTGCCCTGACCTGCTCGGCGATGTCGCGCAATTTCGCCGGATCAGGCCCCATCACCCGATAGGCCACCGGAAATGGCGAATACGGGCCGAAGACAATTTGCGTCGCCCGAACCCGCGCCTCTGGAGCAAGCCCTTCGGCGACCGCTTCGCGCAAACGCAACTTCAGAGTTTCACGGGCGTTTTGGCTGTCGGTCAGCACAACGATTTTGGCGAACGATGGGTCCGGCAACTCCGGCGCCATCGCCAGGAAAAACCGTGGTGCACCCTGACCGATATAGGCGGTGACGATTTTGGCCTCTTCCTGCTGATGCAGCCAGGCTTCGACCTTGGCCGCCGCGGCACTGGTCTGCTCGATGGACGTGCCGTAGGGCATCTGCACTTCGATCATCACTTCGGGGCGGTCAGAGGTCGGAAAGAACTGCTTCTTCACCAGCCCCATGCCTGGAATCGCAACGGCAAACAGCGCGACCACCGCACCGGCCACCAGCCATTTGCGCGTGATCACCCACGCCAGAACACGCCGGAAACGGTTATAGCGCGGCGTGTCGTAGATTGCCGCGTGCCCGCCTTCGACTTTCTTGATGTCCGGCAACAGCTTCACGCCCAGGTACGGCGTGAAAGCCACGGCGACGACCCACGACGCAATGAGCGCGATGCCGACAATCCAGAACATGTTGCTGGTGTATTCGCCCGCCGTTGATTGCGCGAATCCGTTGGGCAGAAAGCCAATCGCCGTCACCAGCGTACCGGCCAGCATTGGCGCTGCCGTGTGGCTCCAGGCATAAGCGGAGGCCTTGATGCGGTCGTAGCCCTCCTCCATCTTCACCACCATCATTTCGATAGCGATGATCGCGTCATCGACCAGCAGCCCGAGCGCCAGAATCAGCGAGCCGAGGGTGATCCGGTCAAAGTTCTTGCCGGTGGCCGCCATCACCACAAACACGATCGCCAGGGTCAAGGGCACCGCCGCTGCGACCACCACGCCGACACGCCAGCCCATGCTGAGAAAGCACACCAGCATGACCACCAGCAGCGCGACAAAGAACTTGACCATGAACTCGCCGACCGCCGAGTCGATATTCACCGCCTGATCGGTGACTTTCGACAGCGTCATGCCCAACGGCATTTCCCCGTTGATCCTGACTGTCTCGGCATCCAGCGCCTTGCCCAGGTCGAGACCGTTCCAGCCCTCGCGCATGATCACGCCGAGCAATAACGCTTCTTCGCCGTCGTTGCGCACCAGGAAGGTTGCCGGGTCTTCGTAGCCGCGCTCGACCGTGGCCACGTCAGACAGCTTGAGTGTTCGGCCCTGAGCGACAACAGGCGTGTCACGGATTTTCTGCAACGTATCGAACGCGCCATCGACGCGCAGAAAAACCTCCGGCCCTTTGGTTTCGACCGACCCGGCGGGCGTCAATACGTTCTGATTGTTCAGCGCGGCGAAAATGTCCTGCGGCGACAAGCCCAGCGTCGCCAAGCGATCATGGGAAAACGAAACGAATATCCGCTCGGCCTGCTCGCCGATGATGTTGACCTTTTTCACCCCCGGCACGTGCAACAGGCGCTGGCGTAAAGTTTCCGCGTCGCGCACCAACAAGCGCTGCGGCTCGCCCTTGGCTTTCAAGGCGAACAGCGCGAAGGTCACGTCGGAGAACTCGTCGTTGACCATCGGCCCGATAACACCCGCCGGCAGCCTGATCGCTTCATCATCGAGCTTCTTGCGTGCCTGGTAGAACTCTTCCTGCACTTGCGACGGCGGTGTGCTGTCGAGCAACGAAACCATGGTGAATGCCAGTCCCGGACGCGTGTAGGTTTCCGTGCGGTCGTACCACTTCAATTCCTGCAGACGCTTTTCGAGGGGTTCGGCAACCTGATCCTGCATCTCCTGCGCGGTCGCCCCTGGCCACGCCGTGATCACCGTCATCTGCTTGACCGTGAACGGAGGATCTTCCGCCCGGCCCAATTTGAAGAACGACAGGACGCCGGCAACGGCGATCAGAAAAATCAGAAACACCGTGATCGCACGTTGGCGCACGGCGATAGCTGAAAGGTTGAACCGGTCCTCGCTCATGGACGACTCCCGGCAATCTGCCCATCGTCGCGGGCAAGCAGGCGCACTTCTTCGCCATCACGCAGCAGATGCGCGCCCAGCGCGACAATCGGTTCACCGACGTTGAGCTGGCCAGCGACACGGGCCGAGTCATCGCTCAAACCCAGGACCTCGACCGGGCGCCAGCTCACTGTCGCCGGTGTGCCGGCGATGACCCACACGCCGGGGCCTTTGCCCGGGTCGTAGATCGCCGCGACGGGCACTTTCAGCGCCTGATCTGGCGAGGAACCTTGAGCAATTTCGACGGTGACCGTCGAGCCGATTGGCGCATTGGCCAAACTGCCTTCGAGCACATAGCGCGCCTCGAAAGTACGAGTTGTGCTGTCGGCCGAATCGGAAAGCAGACGCAGTTTTGCGCTCACGGCAGCCGACGTATCGCCATACAGTTTTGCCTGAGCGGTTGAGCCCGGCGCGGGGCGCAAGGTCTCGGGCAGATGGACGATGGCCTCCCGCTGACCGGCCCTCGCCAGCCGTACCACCGGTTGTCCCGGGCTGACGACTTGACCGGGCTCGGCGAGGGTTTCCACCACCACGCCATCAGCGTCCGCCACCAGAACCGCGTAACCCGAGGCGTTGCGCGCTACGTCCGCTTGCGCCACAGCGGCATTGAGTTGCGCCCTGGCGGTGTCGGCTGCGGCTTTGAACTGATCGTAGGCCGATGCCGAAATAGCGCCGGCGGCGACGAGTTTGCGATTGCGCGCTTCGTCACCGGCAGTCTGTATGGCTCGGGCGCGAGCGGCGCTCACCGCTTCTTGCTGGGCTCGCGCCTGCAGGCCGAGGTCGATGGGGTCGAGGCGCATCAGTGGCTGGCCGCGCTTGACCGTCTGCCCGGTATCAACCAGACGCTCGAGCACCTTGCCCGAAACGCGAAAGCCCAGATCGCCCTGGGTGCGCGCAGCGACGACGCCGGTGAATGATCGAGATCCATTTTCTGCCGGTTGCACCGTTGCCGATCTGACAATCGGCGCCAAGGTACGTGGATCTTTTGCGCTGGAGGAATTCCCGCACGCCGTCAGGGCCAAGGACAACAAACATACCGCGAGGGGGAAAGGTCGGAGCCGGCGCATGGAATTCCTTTACTGAAATAGGATGATCATCATATTCTCAGTCTTGTGACCAGCATCGTCAATAGTCACAAATTCAGCGGCCCGATTTTCAGCGCTGAATCAGAACCGATAGCTGACAGACGTACCGAACCCGCTGGCGCTGTTCTTGTATTTCGCGCCGTACGAACCTTTGCCCGCCGAGGTGTCGTTGATCTCGACGCTGAATACGCGGCCCGCGATTGGTGTTGTTCGCGGGAGGCTGATCAACCGAGAACCCAGTAAGCAGCACTGAAATAACCAAACTGCGGCGGCCATGTTGCCCTAGTGACCATACCAGTAAAGAGTCACAAACAGATCAGCGGAAATGTCGTTGCGTCAGGAACAGGATGGGGTTGGGGCGACTGATCCGACTCCTCGGATCAGACGGTCAAGGCATCAAGCTGCGCAAAATGAGGTTCGAAGTCAGCGTGGGCGCCACTTCGATGAAATCGAGATTGTGTTGCAGCATCAGTGGATTGACGAAGGGCCGCAGCGCCAAGTGGATCGACTCGACCGTCTCGTCCAGCGGCGTCCTGCGCTCGAACTCACCGGCCTCGCGCCCTTCACGGACAATGTCGGTGATGAAACGCTTGATCTGCGCATCGTAACGCTGCGCACTCGGCCAGTTCTCACCCGCTGCAAACGCGGCAATGTCGTAGAGTTTGCGATCGTTGAAGAACAGGTTCACGCCCGTAGCGATCACAGTTTTCACCAACCGGCGGAAACGCTCGGTGGGCGGCAGGTCTTCTTCGTTGATCGCTTGCTCGACCGCCGCAACGATCTGCCCTAGACAATTCGCGCAGATGGCTTCGCCAATCGCCTGTTTGGAATCGAAGAATTTGTAGATGTACGCCTTGGAGAAACCGATGGCCTTGGCCAGATCGGACACCGTGGTCTTGGCGTAGCCGTACTGGCTGAAATGCTCGTTGGCCGCCGCGACAATCTGATCACGAATGTCGTGATCAACGGGACCACGCGGGCCGGGGAAGGATGGGGAAACTGAGGACTGATTCATGTCGGCAGCTTACTCACCCGCCCGCCGACTGACAACGTGTTGCACATCCTGAATATCACCACCCATCCACTGTGGGAGCGAGCCTGCTCGCGAAAACGTTCGCCCAAACAACACCAATTCCCCAAGCTGCTGCACTACCCGGCCTTACTGATCGCGGAAAATTTGATACGAGAAAAGCCATGCAGCAACATCCCGACAATGATCAACGCCCCCGCCCGCAACCACGTTTCCCACCCCTGCTGACTGAGCAGAACCAGACACGACACGATCGCAAGCACGGGAACGAAGGTCGGCACGCGAAAGTGGTCCTCCTCTACCCTGTCACGACGAAGGACGAGCACCGACACATTGGTACTCAGAAAAACGAACAGCAGCAGCAAAACCACTGTCTCTGCCAACGTTGCCAAAGTACCGGTGAGCGTCAGGGCAATCGCTACCACCGTAGTTGCGACAATTGCAGCCCACGGAGTTTTTCGTTCACGCAGCACCGCACCCAAAACACCCGGCAACAGCCCCAGATTCGCCATGCCATAGGTCAATCGGCTGGCCATGATCATGGTTAACAACGCACCGTTGGCCACAGCAATCAGCGCAATAAAAGAGAACAGCGCCGGCGGGATTGCGAGGGTCGATGCGCGGACAACTTCTAGCAAAGGCGCCGATGTTGCCACCAACTTCTCGGTAGGCAACACCGAAGAAGCCGCCACGCCCACCGCCATGTAAACCACCCCAGCGGTGAGCAAAGCGGCGAACAAGGCCCGCGGGTAGACCTTGCGCACGTCTTTGATTTCCTCGGCCAGATTGGCCGAAGTTTCGAAACCGACGAAGGAATAGAAAGCCAACAATGCAGCCCCCAGCACCGCCAGCATGGGACTGACGCCCGGTTTGAACGTGAGCGTCCGCCCCAGGTCCGCATCGCCTGTGCGGAAATACCAGACCGCAGCCACGATCACCAGAATCAGCCCGGACAGTTCAATCACGGTCATCACCAGATTCGCCCCAAGCGACTCCTTGATCCCCCGCGCGTTGAGCAGGCCGATCGCCAGGAGAAACACCAGCGCTGCAATCTGCGGCGATACGTCGACAAAGGCGTTGAGGTAATCACCGGCAAACGCCAGCGACAAACCCGCAGCGCTGGTGACCGCAGCCGCCAGCATGCAGAAACCGACCAGGAAGGAAATGAGCGGCGACTTGAAGGCCTTTTCCGCGAACACCGAAGCCGCGCCGGCGTGGGGATATTTGGTCACCAGCTCCGCGTAGGAACCTGCCGTCAACATGGCGAACAACAACGCGATCAGCAGCGGGACCCAAATCGCGCCGCCCACCTCCCCCGCGATCGTTCCGGCGAGTGCGTAAACACCCGCGCCGAGTACATCGCCGAGAATGAACAGAAACAGCATCGGGAAAGTGATAGCCCGGCGCAGAGCAGGTTTATGAGTGGGAGCCGTCACGGTCATTCCTTGGTTCAGGTGTGGAGGAGCTGGAGGGTTGTCACCTCAAACAATGGAAAATGGTGAGCAAAGCAAAGTTCCAAATCTATGACGGCCCGATTGGCACGGCGCTATAAACATTGCCCACTCGACACCTGTGGGAGCGAGCCTGCTCGCGAAGACTCCAGCCCGTTCAACACAAAACCTCAGCCAAAACCATTTCCCTAAACACCTCGTTTAAAACCGACATCCAGACTATTCCAGCAAGCTACAACGCCTTGCGCCATTGCCTACGACTACGCCAGAATCCGCCGGCTTGTGCGCCTCGGGCCGGGGCTCTATCGTTGGCCGGTCACTGAAAAACAGTGATCGGGTTTGGTAGCCCGCTTTCCACATGGCGCATAACGTCATCCTATGCAGATGCTTTCGCATCGGTTTTATGGTGGCCATGCGCAGGGCGTTTTCGAGCGCGCCGGTTTTTCCATGTGGGCCGGTCTACCAACCTTCGTATGGCCACCACCCTTCGTTTGGTAGCGAGAGTGATGGCTCCCTTGGTCACATATGGAGCTTCACCATGTTCAAAGTCACGCCAAACCCGCCACAGTCAGACGCAACCTCCCCATACGAATCCCTCGACTCAAACAAACTCCACAAAGCCGCCGACCGCGCCCTCGACCACTACCTCAAACCCACCGACACCCTCAAAACCACGCCCTACCAGACCAGCAGCATGTTCCTCGCCAACCCGAAAACCGCGACTGAAGAATTGCTGGTCAACGCCAGCGAATCGCTGGGCTCGGCTTCGGTGATGTTGAGTGATGTGATCGGGATGGTTGAAGGATCTGCTCGCAAGACACTGCAAGGTATCGCGCAAGTGGTAATGCTCGGCGAGCTGGCGGTTAATCAGGCGTTGGATAACGTCGTGCCGGTCGAGTAATCCTGCGGATGCAGGCGTTCGCTAATGCCTCGCGCTCATCGCGCGCGCCTCGATAGCCCAGCCTTGCGCTGGGCTTTTTGCTCGTCAGTGGCAGTGGTAGTCGTTGGTTTTATGGTTGCGATGGCAACCCTTTGCATCAGTGCCACCGCTGTGCGCAAAGGGTCTTATGCGCTCAGGCCGATCCAGCCATGAAAGCCGACATACAGGCCAACGCCAATGATCAGCACGCTGGACAGGTAAGGAGCGCGGCGCGCCAAGGTTCCCAGCCACGGCCAGCGATTGGAAGCCTGTCTGGCACCGATGGCCGCAGCGGCACCGACAGTGACCAGAGTCAGCGCCAGGCCGATGCTGAAACACAGCACGAGCATGCCGCCGAGCGCGACCTCTTTGACTTGCAGGCACAGCAACAGGACAGTGATGGCAGCCGGACAGGGAATCAGGCCGCCAGTCAGTCCGAACATGACGATCTGACCCGTGGTCACTTCGCGGTTGGTGAAGCGCTTACGGATGTCGTTGGCATGAGCACGTTCGTGCGCATCCTGATAGCCATCAATCGACAGCTCCAGGCCTTCGAGTTCGGAATGCGCATGCCCGTGATCATGCTCCTGGAACGTCAGGTCGTAATCATGCGAATGCCCGGCATGTCCAAGGCTCAAGCGAGCGCTGAACTCGTGCGGTTCCGGAATATCCACCGTCGACTGCAGAAAACCTTCACGCTCGACGAACGCGAACGATTGGCTGCTGCCGTCCGGACGCGTCGTGGTCAGGCGAACATCCGAGGCTGCCCAGGCGTGTCCGCTCAAGGTCTTCAGGCGCCAGTGCGGTGGCATGCCTTCCTCGAAGATCGACAGTTCAACACGGCCATGGCCGGTATCTATTCGGTGCGTTTCATCATGATGACCATGGTCGTGTTCGCCGTGATGGTGATCATCGCTTTGCTCGAACTTGAACATCTGCTCACCGCGCCAGGTACGCCACAGCATCCACAGGGCAATCGCGATGATCAGTGCAGAGGAAGCAAGCTGGAAGTACGGCTCAGTGGTTTCAGCGTCCAGGCCTTTGCCCAGGTACATGCCGCCGATGGCGACCAGCCACACCACGGCGGTGTGCGAAAGCGTTGCGGCCAACCCCAACAAAACAGCCTGTTTGACCGAGCCACGGATGGCCACGATGAAGGCCGCCATCATGGTTTTCGAATGACCTGGCTCCAGGCCATGCAAGGCGCCGAGCAGAATCGCGCTCGGGAAATACAGCCAGGCGTGAGCCCCGCCTTGCTGCAACAGTTCAGCGAAATCGGGCATGTCAGACCTAAAGGTACTTGGTGATTTGTTTGAAGGCTTCCAGCGGTGCGCGCTCGCCATTGCCTAGCGCCGAAACGGTATCTTCGAGGCAGTGGTCGATGTGATCCTGGATGAGCGTGCGTTTGGCCTGGCAGATCGCTTTCTCGACCGCATGAAGCTGCTGGGCGATATCCACGCACTGACGCCCTTCTTCGATCATGGTGATGATGCCGCGCAAATGCCCGTCCGCCCGTTTGAGGCGTTTGATGATCGCCTCATGACTTTGGTGGGTGTGGGGATGGCTGTGGTCGTGTTCGTGTTCGTGTTCACTCATGAGTTGAGTCTCAGGGCTCGATGAATTACGCTGGAATCGTATCCCCCCTGGGGGGATTAGGCAAATCGCTTGAACGCCCTGTCAACGAGTTGAAACCTTTAACGCCATGTTCAGCAAAACACTGACAACGACGGTAGTAATCGCGCTTGCTCTCGCCATGTTCATGGCCTGGGCCGGGCATACCTATTCGTTGTCAGTCACCTCGGGGCAGCCAGCCTGGGAGATCGCTCAGGACGTCCATCATGCTCACGGCGAAGAGTCGTCATCCAGCCACTCAAGCTTTTCAGAACACTATCACTCGCCATTGACCCCTGATCATCAGCACGAAACGCCGCAACTCACAGCCGCGTTGATGTTGGCGACATCGCCGATGCCATCGATCCGGGTCGATACACTTCGACACTCGGTTCCTCTGCCGCCGATATTTTTGATCGAGCGTCCACCTCGCCCTTCGTTCGCATCCTGACCACGGCCGCAATGCGGCCCAAAATCATTGCAACGTAGGATTAATTCATGCAATCGCACTCAATGAGCGGTGTTGGCGTGTTCGCTGCGCCTGGGCATCGCCCGCTATTACTCTTGTTTTTATTTTTAGCGGCACTTTTCTTCGGCATGCCCGAAGCGATGGCGCATGCCGTCGCTGAAGGTGACAAGGGTTTCATTCAGGAAAGCACCGGCGTCATGTTGTTGCCCTTCATCTACATGGGCGCCAAGCACATGATGACCGGCTACGACCACCTGCTGTTTCTGTTCGGGGTGATCTTCTTCCTCTACCGCCTGAAGGATGTTGGCCTTTACGTCACGCTGTTCGCCGTAGGCCACTCGGTCACGCTGCTGCTTGGCGTGCTGGCCGAAATCAGCATCAGCTCCTACATCATCGACGCCATTATCGGCTTTTCGGTGGTGTACAAAGCCCTCGATAACCTCGGCGCATTCCAGCGCTGGTTCGGTTACCAACCCAATACCAAAGTGGCCACGCTGATCTTCGGCTTGCTCCACGGTTTTGGTTTGGCGACCAAGATTCAGGAATACGAGATCTCACCAGACGGCCTGATTCCGAACCTGATCGCCTTCAACGTTGGTGTCGAGATCGGCCAATTGCTGGCCCTCAGCGCGATCCTCATTTTGATGGGGTATTGGCGGCGCACCGGCAGTTTCTGGCGCCACGCGTATACCGCCAACGTCGCCATGATGAGTGCCGGTTTCCTCTTGATGGGTTACCAGATCACCGGCCTGTTTGTCTCCGCCTAAGGAATTCTGACCATGTTCAATACTCCGCTTCCAACTGTTAATGAACTGCCCAGCACCCGCAAACTGCTGCGCTCGACCGTCATCGCGATACTGGTCGCCGCCGGCCTTTTGGTGACCGTTGTCATGCCGTCTGAATACGCCATTGATCCTACAGGTGTGGGCCGAACACTGGGGCTTACCCAGATGGGCGAGCTGAAACTCATCCTTGCTCAAGAAGCGTTGGCGGAAGCCGCTGCGCCTCAAGCAACCGCTCCAGCTCCGACTGCAACTTCTGCTCGAGCTCCGGTGCAGCAAGTTGCGCAAGTCCAAGCCATTGAGAAGCCTGTTACCAAGCCAGTAACCGCGCCCGCCCCGGCGCTGAGAACCAATCAGATGAGCGTAACGCTCAAACCTGGCGAAGGTACGGAAATCAAACTGGAAATGCTGAAGGGCAAGACTGTCAGTTATGAATGGACAGCCACTGGCGGGCTCGTGAACTACGATACTCACGGCGAGCCCTCCAACGGCGAAAAGGGTTACTTCCACAGCTACAACAAGGGCAAGCAGGTCGAAGGACATAAAGGCCAATTCACCGCGTTATTTGACGGCACCCATGGCTGGTTCTGGCGTAACCGCAGCAACAAGGACGTGACCATCTCGCTGAATACGACCGGCGATTACCTGAGCGTCAAACAGTAGTCCGGAACACATTGAAAACGAGGCCGCAAATGCGGCCTCGTTTTTTCTGCGCGAAGAAAAGTGCTGGATTCAAATCCCGCAAATGTCCGTGCGCAGCCGCCAAGCGTCTTTCGCTGGTGGCATGCCGAACAGACGGGCGTAGTCTCGACTGAACTGCGAGGGACTTTCATAACCGACTGCATATCCCGCCTCTGCGGCATCGACCGCTTCGGTGACCATCAGCCGACGTGCTTCCTGTAGCCGCAACTGGTTGCGAAACTCCAGCGGGCTCATCGAGGTGATCACCTTGAAATGGGTGTGAAACGAAGAACGGCTCATGCCGGCGATTTCGACGAGTTCATCTATTCGACACGCTTCGTTGTAGTGGCTGCGCAGCCAGGCAATGGCCTTGGCAATCTGGTTCAAGCGGCTGTCTGCTTGTGCCATCTGCCTGATGATGCTGTTGCCATTCTCGGTTAGAAGGCGATAAAGCATTTCGCGAATCACCAACGGAGCGAGCGCTTCGATATCCCGTGGCCTGTCGAGCAGCCCGGCCAGCCGAACCGCAGCATCCAACAGTTCTGGAGTCGTATCGTTGAGCGTAATGCCTGCCGGCGGTGCACTGACGCCCTCTTCTCTTAGCGGATGGCGCAGCGCAAGTTCACTCAACACAGCGGTATCGAGATCCAGCGCCAGGCACAGATAGGGAACAGCCTCACTCGCCTCGATGACCGAGCCCATCACCGGAAGGTCTACCGATGCAATCAGGTACTTGGCCGGATCGTAAACATAGGCGGTAGTACCCAGCATCGCTTGTTTACGTCCCTGAGCGACAAGGCAGAGCGTTGGCTCATACACCACCGGCATAGGCATCGTGGGCGTAGCCGAGCGAATAAGGCTGACACCCGGGATCGCGGTGCTGTGAATGCCGTCATCCCGGACGTGACGACCAATGATATCGACAAGCTTTGAAAGGGAATTCAAACACAACTCCATCACGTGGGGATGCGGCGGTTGGGCATCTGGTATCGGATGATCAAGCAAGAAATCAGGACGATCCTGCAACAGCCCTCCTCCGCTCATAAGTCACACTTCAGATGAGGCCCAGAGATACTGCCGTCCACACCCGCGCCGATTCTTTGCCAATGCCTCATATAGAACAACGGCGTGTGGGAACGCAACTAGCGGCTTCAGATAACAACAACGGCCCACCCAACTCGACGGGGCTCATCGAACAGATTAAGGAGCACAGGAAATGACGCTTGTTCAACGCCTCTCTACAGCGCTAGCACTAGTCTTCACCACACTCATTGCAGGGCCGGCGCCCGCCATGGCCAGCGAACCAACTACGGAACGCAATCGTCAATTCGTTGCGCAAGCGTTCAACCAGTGGGCTCAAGGCGGCCGGACGTTCTTCACAGATGTGCTGGCTCCCGATGTGATCTGGAAAATCAAGGGGACGAGCCCCTCGGCAGGCACTTATCGGGGCCGAGATGACTTTCTGAAACGCGCAGTCCAACCCTTCGCAAAACGGCTCACCTCGCCCGTCCGCCCGACGGTGACGGATATCTGGGCTGAAGGCGATGACGTCGTTGTGCACTGGGACGGCACCGCCACCGCAGCCGACGGCGCGCCTTATCGCAACAGCTACGTATGGATCATGCGCATGCGAAACTTGCAGGCAGTTGAAGTCATTGCCTTTCTCGATCTGGTGCCTTATGACGACGTTATCAGGCGAATTCCGCTTGAAGCGGGCAATGTTGAATAGATAATCCTGCCAAGATCGGCTGGAGGATCTGCTCGCGAGACGTTGCGAGATATCAAGTAAGTGGGCATGTCGCGAATGTCGGCTTTCGGCCAGAAGCTGCCCGTCACGGGCGTCCCCCCTTTGGTTGATGACAGTCTTCGACGACCACCCTGCCGCGCACCCCAAGATGCGCGGCAGGAGGATAAATATCCACCTGGCCAAGCGCGACGCGGTGGAATCTCAGAACAACGACACCGGTATTTTCACGATGACCCGCAGCTCGTCAAAGTTGCCCTCGACCTGATGACTGCTCGCGCGATGCCAGGCGTAACCGGCAAGGATATTGGCCCCCTTCAGCTCGGTTCCCTGGAAGGTATAACTGGCGAAAACACCGGTTTCATTATGGTGCTCGTTATCCTGAAGAGGTGAAGCGGTATAAACACCTTTGCTGCCTCCGTTGTAACCGGTGCCGTCAATACCCCAGCCACGTGTATGCCAAAGTATGCTTTTGAAGCACGGCACGCCGTAGGCCGCCCAGTCATTGATGTACTTGATCTGCAACGAGGTTTCGTTCGGCCCGTTGAAATAGGAAACCATGGTATTGGGCAACGAAATGGCATTTGATTCTTTGACGTAATCGAAGAACTCATCACCGACTATTTTCTGCAGGCCAAACTCGACGGTATGGTTCTTGAAGCTGGGGGTAACCGTCAGGCCATAGGCCTGCTGATCGATATAACCGGCCTCTTGTTTTCCGCTGGATTGGGTGTTGTAAGCCGACAACTTGACGGAGGTTTTTATTTCTCCTGTCTTGAAGTCCCGGCTTAGGCCTAGATATTCCCGATCCCAGATATCCTGAATACGGGAAACATAGACACTGCTCTTCAACCCGCCCGCACTGGTGTAATCACCGCCCACGTAGGCGGTCCAGTCACTGCTGACCGGGCGCATTGCATATTGAAGCCCTATGGGCTCGGTACCGGCCGCATAGCGGGGCGCCATTTTCGAGAAATAACCGGACTTCAATACCAGACCTTTGATGGATGAGTTTTCGAACGACCATCCATCAAAAGACGCCGGCACGGTACGTGTATCGGAAAAGTTCATCACGGGGTTGGCCACTTGATGACGGCCAATTTTCAATTCCGACTCAGCCATTCGCAACTTCAGCGCGGCAACGCCCAGGCGGCTCCAGCTCGGCTCGACATCACCGTCACTGTTGACCAGCATGCGGTTACTGCCGCCTGCCGCATCAGCGGGGTTGCGCTCCAGTGCAACGACCGAATATGCAGCGAGATCAAGCCCGACGCCCACCGCCCCAGGTGTATACCCGGAGATAAAACCCAGCTTGAAGCCCTGTTGCCAGGCGACTCGGTCATGCGAAACCCGTGGCCCATCATCGGTACGATAACGGTAGACCGTGTCTCCCCTGCCGATCTCTTTGGAATACCAGTGCCGGGTATCCAGTGTCAGAGAACTTCCCTTAAAAAAACCGCTGTCGGAATTCTCCGCCAGTGCTTCAACACTCAGCAGCATGCCGGGCAAGACACACGCCAGCACAGCTCCACTCTTTACAGGAAGCCACATAGGGATAACCCTCAACTTTTATTATTTTTATATGCCAATAGCGGATTGTTACGAAGCGACCGAAAGTCAGTTAACCAAAACCTTATCGGGACAGTTCGGACACATACTTGACCAGCTTCTCTGCCATCTCGGCGTTGGCCGTGTTCACGGGAGCAAAGTGATTGGAATCACACAGCGCGTCATACCGCGATTGCACGCCCGCGGTAGTCGCGCGCTTCACGTAATCGCGAACGGAGGGAAAACGGTCACTCTGATTGGTGATGAATATCTGCGGGACTTTTACCAGTGGCATCTGCGCCGGGGAGACTTCCTGCAAACGCTTCTGCAGCGCCTCACCTTGAATGTTGCCGAGCACCTTGGCCTGAACATCGCCGCGTGGCAGGGTCGAATACCACGCCAAGTCGACCACACCATCGAGCACGACCACGCCGGAGATTTTCAACGGGTTTGCGGCATACAGTTCAGACTCCGGCTTCAACAGGCTTCTACCGGCCAGCCACAGCGCGTAATGCCCCCCCGATGAGTGACCAATGGTGACCGTTTTCTTCAAGTCCAACGGGTACGTCTTCGCCAGCTCCTGCAACTTGTCCGCCGCGCTGGCGACCGTTTTGAAAGAGTTCGGCCATTCGCCGTAACTGCCCACACGACTGTATTCGATGTTCCACGTCGCGAAGCCTGCCTTGGTCAGCAGATCAGCGACCGGCGCCATGTAGTCGAGGCTGACATCAGCGCTCCAGCGTCCACCGTGAACAACCACTACAACCGGAAACGGCCCTTTGCCTTTGGGTAAACGCAGGTCGCCGAAGTTATCCAGGCCTTTGCCATAATATTCACGGTGCACATCGCCCATGACCGCGGGTGCGCGCTTCACCGTTTCCTGAAACAGTGACCATTCATCCTGAGGCGCCGACAGCGGCAGTGGTTTTTCGCAGCCAACATTGTTCTCTACGGCCTGAACACCGAAGGCCACAGAGGCCAGCAATAGCGACACGGCAATTTTGCATTTCATTGGGAACCCTACCTTTTTTTGATTTTAAAGTTCACAGCCAGGTTGTTCTTGAGTCGGTTTCGCAGAGCATCAACGCAACAAGCCAAAGCGCTCAGCGAGCGAAAGAGCAGTTACAACCCGGCAAAGATCGCTGTCGGATTCAGGCCCGAGCAGCGTCCAGTTTTAGCCACCGCTTGATCCACTGCACCATGGGGCCGCTGCCTGCCGCCAGGTCGTCGAGGATGTTGAAATGGTCTGAGTCCAGCGCGAGCAGCTCGGCCGGTGCGCCTTGTTCTATGCAGGCGCAGGCATAGTCCATCGTCTGGCGGCGGAATTCGTCCGTCTCGCGCAGCCCGTAGGCCAGCATCAGGGGCGGGAGCCGCGCCGGAATGTGCAATATCGGGCTCAGCGACTCGACTGATTGCCAGGTGAAATCAATCGTCGAGGCCAGAAAGGTATGCGGTAGCGGACGCAAGTCAAACACCCCGCTGACAGCGATGGCGCCTTGGTAGGGTTGGGCCGGCAGGCCATAGTCGCCCACCCAATCGGTCGCCAGCAGCTCGGCCACTCCGTGGGCTCCAGCTGAATGCCCGACCACCACGATGCGCTCGCGATCAATCCCGAACCGCTCGGCGTTGCGCCACAGGAAGCAGAACGCCGCGCGATGCTGGCGTACGATCTCGGCAATGGTGACTTTCGGCGCCAGCGTGTAGTTCTCAATCACCGTCACCACGCCCAGCGCGGCCAAGCCCTTGGCCACGAAGCTCCACTCCTTGCTGGTGGTCGCCCGCCAGTAACCGCCATGAACGAAGAACACTGCCGGGCGCAAGGTTCCGGGGGTTGCCTGTTGGGGGAAAAACACGTCGAAGGTTTCGTCTAGGGTCGGGCCGTAGGGCACGTCCAGCTTATTGGGCAGTTGGGCGCGTGCGATTTGGCTTTGCTCGATGAACCGCTGAACATAGCCATCGAAGTCTTTGACCGAGGCCTCGATGTCGTACTGCTCGTCAAGCTGCGCCGTCGTGGTAAAACGTTGGTAGATCGGGATTTTCATACAGGCATGCTCCGGGGAGTTCTTGGGGGCCAGCGCCATTGGCAATCGTTCGGCAAGAGGTCAGAACGGAAAAACGAGCTTTAGCCAATAGGCGTCGCCTTCGGCGCGATTGCGCACCGCGCGCTCCTGCTGCCACTTTGCGGTCACGAACCAACCCCGCTGACTGCTGTATTTGATCGATGGGCCGATGGCGAACGCGCGGCCTTTATTGTCCTCGACCCGCTCACCGCGGACATCGTCGTCGGTGGTCTGCCGGTACACGTAGCCGCCCACACCGAGCACCCAGCCATTGCTGAGGCCCCAGCCAATGGCATAGTCGGCGTGCAGCTCCTGGCCGGAACGGTAATCAGTGTCGCGGTTGCGCAGGTTGAAGTCGTACATGGTCTTGATGTCGATGTTCAGCCCGTTCGGATCGACGTAGCTGAAGGCCGCCACCGGTTGCACGGTCCAGTAATTACGGCCGATATTGACCAGATCGTCGCGGTCAAAACGTCCCGTGGGAGCGAAGAAATCGATGCCATAGGCGGCATGCATTTTTTCACTGTAGTGGTAGCCCAGGCCGGGGCCGAACGTGATGTCGCCCAGCTCGCGCTTGCGCTGACTGGTGCCGTCGAGCGAGACCTTCAACTCGACCAGCGGCGCGATGGCATGGAACGCCAGACTGCCGCCCAACACCTTCTGCTCGGTGACCCACACGACGCGCGGCGCAATGACATCGGCGCGCAGGCGGAAGTCCACTGGCAGCTGCCGCCCGTCATTGCCGCGCAAACGGTCGGCGCGGTAACGCTGGGCGTAGACGGTGCCATACAGGCCCGGTGGCGGCATGGCGCCAGACAAGTAGTTCTCGGCACCCATAGGGTACATGGAGCCGCCACCTTCGGTGGCGAGGGTTTGCGCGGCCGGCGCGGTCAGCGAGCAGCCCAGTAACAGCCGCGCGGTGACAAGAGATGGGCTTACTGCACTGTTGTTATTGTTCATCGTGTCTACCCATTGATTGGCGAAAAAACCAGGCAGGCGCTCACCTTTCACAAGCGCAGCCGCCCCAGGTCAGGCCCGAATCACCTGCGGGCCTTATCGGAAAAACCTGCAAATAAGCGCTTCAGGTCTTTTTGAGCATGTCGAGGGCAACGTCGACGATCATGTCTTCCTGGCCGCCGATCATCCGGCGCTTGCCCAACTCGACGAGGATGTCGAAAGCCGACAAGCCGTATTTGCTGGCGGCCGCTTCGGCGTGGCGCAGGAAGCTTGAATAAACCCCGGCATAACCCAGCGCGAGCGTTTCGCGGTCGACCCGCACCACCCGCTCCTGCATAGGGCGGACGATGTCTTCGGCGGCATCGATCAGCTTTTTCACATCACAGCCGTGGTTCAGGCCCATGCGCTCGGCCGCGGAGACGAACACTTCCATCGGTGCATTACCTGCGCCGGCGCCCATACCGGTGAGGCTGGCATCGATGCGATCGCAGCCGTTTTCAAGCGCAATCAGGCTGTTGGCCACGCCGAGGCTGAGGTTGTGATGGGCATGCATGCCGGTCTCGGTTGCCGGGTCGAGCACGTCCTTGAGGGCCTTGAAGCGCTCGGCAATGTCCCACATGTTCATCGCCCCGCCCGAGTCCACCACGTAGACGCACTGTGCACCATAACTTTCCATCAGCTTGCCTTGCGCGGCGAGTCCGGCGGGGGTTTGCATGTGGCTCATCATGAGGAAACCGACGGTGTCCATACCCAAAGAACGGGCGTATTCGATGTGCTGGCGGGATACGTCGGCTTCGGTACAGTGGGTGGCCACGCGCACGATGCGCGCGCCGGCGTTGTAGGCAGCCTTGAGGTCGTGCACGGTGCCGATCCCCGGCAGCAACAGCGTTGCAATGCGGGCACGCTTGACCACTGCCGCCGCCGACTCGATCCACTCAAGATCGGTGTGGGCACCAAAGCCGTAGTTGAAACTCGACCCCTGCAAGCCATCGCCGTGCGCAACTTCAATGCTGTCTACGCCGGCGTCGTCCAGCGCCTGGGCGATCCGTGCAACTTGTTCGAGGCTGTAGCGGTGACGCACGGCATGCATACCGTCGCGCAGGGTGACGTCGGAAACGTGGATTTTTCTATTCTTGTCGATCATTTTCCCACCCCTTCAGCGGCGAGTTGCGCTTGGGCAATACGTTCGGCGACGGTCAACGCCGCGCTGGTCATGATGTCGAGGTTGCCAGCGAACGCCGGCAGGTAATGCCCGGCACCTTCCACTTCGAGGAACACCGCGACCTTGATGCCGGTGCTCCAGCCCAGACCGGGAATGTTCTGCCGGTTGTCCTCGCCGAAGTGCTCGAACTGAACTTGTTGTTTGAGCCGATAACCCGGCACATAACGACGCACTTCAGCGACCCGCGCCTCGACGGCGCCGGCGATTGCCTGGGTGTCGGCATCCGGCGGCACGAAGCAGTAGATGGTGTCGCGCATGATCAGCGGCGGCTCGGCCGGGTTGAGGACGATGATCGCCTTGCCACGGGCGGCTCCGCCCACTTCTACGATGGCGCGAGACGTAGTCTCGGTGAACTCATCGATATTGGCGCGGGTGCCGGGGCCGGCAGACTTGCTGGAAATCGCCGCGACGATTTCGGCGTAATGCACCGGCGCCACGCTCGCCACTGCATGCACGATCGGGATGGTCGCCTGGCCACCGCAGGTGACCATGTTCAGGTTCGGCGCCTCGGCATGCTCGGCGAAGTTCACCACCGGAATCACGAAAGGCCCAAGCGCGGCCGGGGTCAGGTCGATGACGCGCACACCATGGTCGCGCAGTCTGGCGTCATGCACCTTGTGCGCACCTGCCGAAGTGGCGTCAAAGGCGATGCGGATTTTCTTGAAATCGGGCAGCGCGAGCAGTCCGTCGATGCCCTCTGCGGTGGTGGGCACGCCGAGACGTTCGGCACGCGCCAGACCGTCGGAGGTCGGGTCGATGCCGACCATTGCAGCC
The DNA here is from genome assembly GCF_004307525.1 of Pseudomonas sp. Sample_21. Classification (NCBI taxonomy): domain Bacteria; kingdom Pseudomonadati; phylum Pseudomonadota; class Gammaproteobacteria; order Pseudomonadales; family Pseudomonadaceae; genus Pseudomonas; species Pseudomonas sp. Sample_21. The sequence continues at coordinate 103,743 of NZ_RCNZ01000079.1, forward strand.
ACTTCGAGCATGTCGGAATTGCGCAGGATCTTGATCATCAGATCGGTGCCGATGTTGCCCGAGCCAATGATTGCCACGGGAATGCGAGCAGATGACATCTGTTCTTCTCCTGTCGAGTGCAGGCCAGCCCCTCGGCTGCGGCCCGCACTCGGTGAGTGGGTTCAGCGCAATGGCTTGTAGGCCACGGCTTTGATTTCGATGACCAGATGCGGGTGAGGCAACTGGTGCACGGCTACAGTGGTGCGCGTCGGGCCGTCGGCGTCGAAGAACTGCGCGTAGACCTGGTTGTACTGAGCAAAATCGTTCATGTTGACCAGATAGCTGCACACCTCAACCACGTCTTCGAGGTCGGCATCGACACTGCGCAGAATGTCGCGAATGTTGTTCAGCACCTCGCGGGTCTGCACTTCAATGCACGGGCGCACGCGCCCAGTGGCATCCAGCTCGGCACCGGCGATGCTGTTGTCGGGGCGGCGCGAACTGGTGCCGGAAACGAACAGAAAGTCACCGGCGCGTTTGACGTGCGGAAAGGCGCCCAGCGGGGTGGCCTTGCCATCGACCACGCGGGCACGGGTTTGCGCTTTGTCACTCATGGCTTTACTCCTCGCGCAGCGTTTGGAACGCCACGCTGCCCAGATGCTGGAATTCACAACGCACCGCGACCCCCGGACGCAACGCCACGGCTGCCGTCGCGGCACCGGCCAGCACCAGGCTGCCGGGTTCCAGCGCTTCGCCGTGCTGCGCAGCCAGGCGCGCCGCCGCCACCAGCGCACGTACTGGTGCCCCGAGGATCGCCGCCGTGCTGCCCATCTCCACCGCGCGGCCGTCGAAGCTCATCACCAGCCCCAGATTGTCGAGATTGGTGTCGGGCCGCTGCCATCCGCCGACCACGAAGCCGGACGACGAAGCGTTGTCGGCGACCACGTCAGGCAGCGAAAACTTGAAGTCGCGGTAGCGCGAGTCAATTACCTCCAGCGCCGGCGCGACGGCTTCGACTGCGGCCAAGGCCTGCAACGGCGTCACCTGCCCTTGCAGGCGCTTGCCGAGCAGAAAGCAGACCTCCGGCTCGACACGCGGGTGCACATACCGGGACAAATCAATGCTGCCGCCCTCCTCGATCCACATGTCCGAGGTCAAGCGCCCCCAGATCAGATCGGAAACACCCATCTGGGCCATTTTCGCGCGGCTGGTGAAGCCCATTTTCATGCCCACCTGACGCGCGCCACGGGCAAGACGTTGTTCGATCAACTGGCGCTGCACCTGATAGGCCTCGTCCAGCGTGACGGTGTCTTCACCGCTGAGTTGCAGGGTCGCCTGAGCGAGCCGGGCCGCCTCATCGAGGCGCTGGGCAATACGTTGAATTTTCATGCGGATCACCTCAATTGGCGGGTTCGAAACAGGCCCGGACGCTGCCCAGACCCTGAATGCGTGCCTCGAAAACATCACCGGGCGCGACACTGACCATCGGTCCCAAGGCACCGCTGAGCACCACATCGCCGGCCCGCAGTGGCGTGCCCATATCGACCAGGGTGCGCGCCAGCCACAACGCGGCATTCAAGGGGTGACCCAGGCATGCCGCACCGACGCCGAAAGATACGGGCTCGCCCTGGCGCTCCATGACCATGCCGGCCAGGCGCAAATCCAGATCGGCAAGTTTCACCGGCCGCTGGCCGAGCACGTAGAGGCCGGCCGAGGCGTTGTCGGCGATGGTGTCGAGAATGCTGATGTTCCAGTTGGCGATGCGGCTACCGACCACCTCAATGGCAGGCAGTGCATAGGCGGTAGCCGCGAGCAAATCGCTTAGCACGATGTTTTCGCGGTCCAGATCGCGCTCCAGCACCAGCGCCACTTCCGCCTCGCACTTGGCCTGCATAAGGCGCGGCCAGGCGATCGCCTCGCCATCGGCGACCTCCATGCTGTCGTACAAGGTGCCGAAGTCCGGTTGATCCACGCCCAACTGCTGCTGCACCGCATGCGAGGTGAGGCCGATCTTGCGCCCGGTGATACGCCGCCCGGCGTGGACCTGGCGCTGGGTGTTGAGCTGTTGCACCCGGTAGGCGTCGGCAATCGAGGCCAACTGATCGCGGACCGGCAGCACCGGTTCGCCGCTTGTGGCCGCCTGGTCGAGCAGATCGGCAACTCGTTGAAGTTGATCGCTCATTGCTCGCTCTCCTGGTCAATGCGTACGCAGACGTTGGTCAGTTCCGAATAAAAGTTCAGTGAGTGCATGCCGCCCTCACGGCCGATGCCGGACAATCCAGCGCCACCGAACGGCGTACGCAGATCGCGCAAAAACCAGGTGTTTACCCAACTGATGCCCACGCGCATGGCCTCGCTGACGCGGTGCGCGCGGCTCAGGTTGGTGGTCCAGATGGTGGCGGCCAGGCCGTAACGGGTGTCGTTGGCGCGGGCGATGACTTCACGCTCGCTGTCGAACGGCGACACGTGGCAGATCGGCCCGAAGATTTCTTCGCGCACCGAACGGGCGTCGTCGGACAGCCCGGCAATGACGGTCGGCTCGACCCATGCGCCGTTATCACGTGCATCACCAAAATGCGGTACGCCGCCACCGGCGATGAAGGTCGCACCTTCCCGGCGCGCAAGTTCGAAGTAACTCAGCACCTTGTCGCGATGCTTGGCCGAAATCAGTGGCCCCATCTGCGTGGCAGGATCGTGGGGCCAGTCGATTTTCATCACCTTGATGCGCTCGGCAATCGCTGTGCAGAAACGCTCGAAAATCGGCCGTTCGACATACACCCGTTCGGAGCACAGGCACACCTGACCGCTGTTGAGAAACAGCGCGCGCATCATGCCGTCGATCATTTTCTCGAAGTCGCAGTCGGCGAAAATGATCGCTGCGTTCTTGCCGCCCAGCTCGAACGACACCGGCTTAACTCCTTCGGCGGCAGCACGCATGATGGTGGTGCCCGTGCGTGATTCGCCCGTGAATGTGATGGCGCTGATGTCCGGGTGCCGGGAAATGAACTCGCCGGCCGAGTCCGGACCGAAACCGTGCACCAGGTTGAACACGCCATCCGGTACACCGGCGGCTTGCATCACTTCGGCGAGCAGCGTCGCGGTGCCGGGAGTGTCTTCGGAAGGTTTGACCACCACCGCGTTGCCGCACGCCAAGGCCGGTGCGACCTTCCAGGTCAGCAACAGCAACGGCAGGTTCCACGGGGAAATCACTCCGACCACGCCGAGTGGCTTGCGGGCGGCGTAGTTCAGCGCGTAGGCACCGTCTGGCAGGTCCAGGCGATGGCTGTCCAGCGGCGCGGTGGCGAGGATGTCTGCGAAGGTACGGAAATTGGCGATGCCGCGTGGCACGTCGATCACCGAGGCCATGGCCAGCGGCTTGCCGGTGTCGGCCATTTCGGCGGCCAGGAAATCGGCCTGGCGACGCTCCATTTCGTCAGCGATCCGGCGCAGGACGTCGACACGTTCAGCGGCGCTGGTGCGGCCCCAGGCGCCAGCGACGGCGCGATGGCCAGCCTTGACCGCCTCGTCCACCAGCTCGCGGCCAGCCTCATGGACCACGGCGACGACGGAGCCGTCGACCGGGCTGATGTCCTCGAAGGTGCGCGGGCTCTCGACCCAGCGACCATTGATAAAATTTCGATAGTTTTTCATGACTGACCTCAATGACACGGCTGACGGCGAGCCTGCAGCCGGCTCGCGAATTTGCAGAGGCCCGGCCCGATAAATCGCGGGCGCAGGCATGCACGGCTTGCGTTGCAACGGCAACGCAAACGGTCTACGGAAAAAAATTGATGCGGCGCGCTTCAGCAGCGGTGATGAGCGAGATCGCGCACCTGCTCGTTCATCCCCTCAGGGGTTGAACTCCACGACAGCGGCGCCGCTGCCATACAACGCGCCGTAGTGATGCACTGTGGCGCCCTGGAAACGCCCACCGAGTGCGCCGAGCAACCAGTGGAAATGCTTGAAACCCATGTCCACCCGCGCTTCGGCGGCATAGGCCGGCAGCACTTCGCGCAGCGCATCGACATCGCCCGCCTCGATCAGCGCCAGAACCTTGCGATTCCAGGCGTCTTCTTCTGCGTGGACGATGCGGTCGTCCTGCGCTTCGATGGGTTTTGTAAACAGGCTCCCGGACAAGCCACCGACGCCCACCACTGCCACGCGCTTGCCTTGTTCGGCAGCGCAGGCCACGGCAATCGCCGCCAGCTTCTCGGTCGCTTCGGCGTTGTCGTAGAGGTTGTTGGACGCCACCACCAGCGGCAACGCTTCGCTGCCCACACTGAGCGCGGTGCTGGCGACGATGGTTCCGGTGTCGATCGGAAAGCCTTGATAGTCGGCGCCACGGGCATTCACACCTTTGGCCCGGCAGGCCTCGATGCAAGCGTTGGCCAGGCTCACATCGCTGTACAAGTCATAGGCCATCTCACCGAATTCGTGCCAGTTTTCGTCGACGTGAATGTCTTCGCTGCGGCGCCGGGTCAGCCAGATCTCATCAAGCACGGCGAACCATTGCGTGGAATAGAGCAGCACCACGTCGGGCCGAGAGGCACGTAATGCGGCGCCGGCCTGTTGCATGGCCTGTCGGAAGCGCTGCCAATTGGGCACATCGGGGCAAAGTTGCGGCAGCGGGCTACCGTGGACCAGAAAAGCCGATACAAGCGTCATGGTTGTTCACCTTGAAAAGAGGTCTGCGAGTCGCGAGGTTCAGGCGGCTTCTGCTGCGGCACGGGCGAGACCGGCCTTGAGCAGATTCCATTCCATTACCGCGTTGCCAGTGCCGATTACCGTGCCGTAGCCGTGCAGTTCCGCCGCCAGTTGCGGGTACTGCATGGCCGCGTGCATCCAGGTGAACGCACCGGACTTCACTTCGGCGAACGCCTCGTCGATGAACTGCGGCAGCAGACGAAAGACTTCATTCATTTCCCCGCGCCGCATCAGCTCGATCATGCGCATGTCCCACTGATACCCCAGTTGGCTCTGCGGATGTTCCTGGGTCATGTCTTCTGGCGGCTCCGGCTCTTGATGAAAATGCCAATGCGATAGAGTGTTGGACGCCAGCAGCACCGCGCGCTTGCCCGATTTGGCGATCGCTTCGCGGGTGGCCTTGCCCAACAGATCCATCTCCACCTGGCCCTCTTCCATGCTCAGGTAATAAGGCGTGTTGTTGGCCGAGATCGACACCACTGGAATGTCCCACTGCGGACGGATCATATGCAGTGCGGTGATGGTGCCGTAGTCGACGCGAAAACGCGGGTTGCGCATCATCTTGGTCTGCAGCCCTGCCTTGCGGCCTTCTTCACAGCAGGCCTCGGCCAGTTCGACGTCGAATTTTATCGAGTAGTCGAAGCGAAACAGGTTGGGAAAGATCGGGTCGACCGAGCGCCCGGCCAGGTGCTCGACACCGATGAAATGATGCCCCACGGACGTGATCCAGTGCGGCGAGTGCACCAGCAGTACGTCCGGCTTCAACGCCTCGACACTGGCGCGCGCCCGCTCATACGCCCAGCGCAATTGTTCCCAGCCGCCCTGGGAGCGTGGTTCGTTCTGCGGTGGGTTTTCCGCATAAAGAATGTGCGGTGGATGAGGGGCCAGAAACCCGCTGATAATTTCACCGTTTGCCATGTCGCTTCTCCTGTTCTTTTTGTGTTGCATCAAGGCAGTGAAGAATCAATCGCGAACTGGAATTCCATTTCAACCAACGCCCCCAACGGCAGCGCATCAACCCCTAGCGAAGTTCGCGCAGGTGGGGTGCGCCCCTCGAAGAAAGCTTGCCAATGCTGATTGAGCACGCCGAACTGGCTGAAGTCAGCGCAATAGATCCGCACCAACATCAATTTCTCCAGTCCGAACGTCAGCTCCTTGCACAATTCGCTGAGGTTGATCAGGATCTGCTGCACCTCTGCGGCCATACCGCCGTCTACCAGGCCGCCGTGGGCCGGGTCGAGACCGACCATTCCCGAGACGAAAATGAAACCGCCGGCCCGTACCACAGGGCTATAGGCAAAATGCGGCGCAGGCAAGGCGCGGCTGACCAGAGGAGTCCATGTAACAGCAGTTGTCGGGGTCGCTGACCAAGTCATTTTGTTATTCTCATTAAGTACGTATACGTCCTTTATGGAGCCGATGCTATGACCGGTCATACGGCCTGTCAACGACTTTTTGGCAGTCAGCCAGCAAAACAATAGTACGTGCACGTTGATTATTGGCAGACTTGTTTCGCCGTGCTGGAAGACCAATACTTAACTGGCTGATTTGCCTGACAAATAGTACGTGCACGTACTTATGATTGATCCCCAAAGGATCGCCACCGCAAGGAATGACCGGACGTCCAATGCCATCCACACGCACGCCAGAGCCCGCGAAACTTTCTTCCCAAAGCCAGCTACTCGTCGACCAGTTTCACCTGGAAGACATCGTTTCCCACCTGCTGCGGCGGGCACACTTCGTCGCGGAAGAACTGTTCAACGCAGAATTTTCCGGCGAATCGATCACCCCGCGACAGAAAGCAGCACTGATCGTGGTATCGCAACACCCCGGCCTGACCCAGAACGCACTGGCCGGTCACCTGTTCATGGATCGCAACACCGTTGCCGAAATGGTCAAACGCCTGTGCGCCAACGGCATGCTGATCCGTACCAGCGCTAAAACCGACCAACGCGCCTATCAGCTGTACCTCGGAACCGAGGGCGCCGAGCTACTGGATCGCGTGCTGCCGCGTGATGCAGAAGTGGAAAGGAAACTGCTGGAACGCCTGCCGGAGGAATATCGGCCGCTTTTTTTGAAGTGCCTGAAGATGATGGTTGCGCCGTTGGATGAGTCATAACGTGGACAGCGGCGCTCGGTTTTCTCTGATTTGCAGATTGGCAAAAAACGAACCCTTTGAATGGCGCTATGTAACGTCTTAACGTAATTGCTGATTACAGAGAAGATGATCACTTGCCTGAATAGAGTCTGGTCTTCTGGGTTGATCGCACAAGCTTCAATGACGCTGATCAACGCCGGAAAGCTGGTTTTGTCTACATCGATTTAAACGACGCTAAAGTCATGCTTGGGCAAGTCAACTTGGACGATGGTTGACTGCGTTACAAAGCAAGCCGTTCGGCTGAGGGTCCAATCTGCAGATAGATGTCAAGGCTGCTGCGCTCTGCATGAAAAACCTTAATTGGCTGCATTTTCGCACCTTCGCGAATGATCAAACTCTCCGTATAGAGCGGCACATGTGCAAGCCGGCTGTCCAACTCCTGCCTGGTCGTACGAAACTCCAAGCACTGTCAAGTACTTGGGCATTGAGGTCGATGGTGCTTTGGAAATTGCAGAGCAGACAGGGATTTAACCAAGCCACTCACCTGCTCTGAGTCACAATTTGTTTTTGGCACAATCCAAAAGCTTGAGGTTTATCGAGGGCTTTGACTGGCTGCTTTTGGCCGACAGCTGCCGCTCACGAACGACGTCTCTGGGCCAAGAACCGCTTATTTATTAGATTTTTGGGCACGCAGAATCAGGAAGCCGGCAATGACAATCAAAAAAATTCCAGCCCATGTGAAGACGTCCGGCGTTTCCTGGAACAATACATAACCCCAAAGGCAGGCAAAAACCAAGTAGGCATAATCGAAAGTCCCGATAAGTGCTGGAGGCGCAACTTGGTAGGCCTTGGCGGTAGCCGTATTTATGAAAATCAGGGCGCAGGCGTAACAGAAGATAAAAAGAATCTCCTGCCAACCAAGCGTCTGCCAAGGCGAGAGTAGAAATGCAGCACCAGCGACGGTGGACTCACTGACCATTAGCGATGCGATGCCTCCTATGACGGCGGCGAAAAGAAAAGCGATATTCAAGCCCAGAGCCAATACAAGTGGATGATCATTGCGACAATGTCGGCGTGTCACAACCATCGCGATCGCATAGAAAACAGCCGCAATCACAGGTAGCAGGGTTGCAAGGACGAAAATGTCTGATCCCGGGCGTAATACCGTGGCGACACCCGTGAAGCCTATTCCTATCGCTACCCAACCCCGCAGTGGTAAAGGCTCACCTCCGTAAAAGGTGGAGAAAAGCGCTATGAAAAGGGGAGTTGTGTAGATCGCCACGGCGGCCACTGATAATGGGATCAACGGTAACGCTGAGTAGTACGTTACCCACATTAACAACAGCAGAATGCTCCTGATTGTGACCCAAAACATCGAGGCGGTTGAGTGTCGATCCGATCTGATGCCCGTGGCGAGCCAGGCTACAAGGGTGGGCACCGACAGGCAGGATACGATGAGGAACAACTGCCAGAGTGGAAGTCTGGCGCTGAAATATTTGACCGCTGCATCGGCCAGAGAAAGGAGAAAGACAGCGGCGCTTATTAGCCATATGCCCTTGGGAACGCTGTCGGCGCTTGCACTGTACTTGCTCACGAACCGCACTCCTGTTCCGTCAGTGAACTTAGATCCTAACAGACGGTGGCGCCTTCCTAGGGCAAATAACCAACACGTCAGACGGCAATGTTCAGTGCTGGCCGTTGTGACTATCGTCCCACCAGCTCTGGGCCTTAAGGGCCAACTGCGAACGGCTGCTTCTGGCCGATTGCTGCCAGTCGCCATAGGCGCTTGTTGCGAAGCCATGTATTCGCCTTACAAAACAGCGCTTCAAACATCTGAGCTTTCCGCAATCTCCCCTTCCCCCCGCAAAAAATCCACAAACGCCCTCAGCGGCGAAGGCATGTGGCGGCGGCCGTGGTAATACAGAAACGGACCGTCGAAGGTCTGCCACCAGTCCTCGAGAATCGGCACCAGTCGACCATCGGAGAGCGGCTCGCGCAGGAAGTCCTCGAAGGTATAGACGATGCCCAGTCCGTTGATGGCAGAGCGAATTTTCAGATCGTGCGACGACGTCAGCAGTTGCCCCTGAGGCGGGATACGCACGATACGGCCGTCTCGATGGAACTCGAATACGCCGACTTTGCCACTCTCGAAGCGATGGCCAAGCAGGTCATGGCCCGGCAGTTCTTCGGGGTGAGTGGGCGTACCGCGTTCAGCCAGATAGCCCGGGGCGGCGGCTGCAACGAAGCGTTGGCGACGCGGGCCGATGGGGACGGCGATCATGTCCTTGGCCAGGCTCTCTTCATAGCGCACGCCGGCGTCATACCCGCCAGCGTTGACGTCGACGAAGGTGTTGTCCATGACGACTTCGACACTGACTCCTGGATAAAGGCGCAGAAAACGCGCCAGCAGGTCGGGCAACAGAAAGCGTGCCACCGGCACTGGCACATTGAGCTTGAGCGTGCCGACCGGGCGCTGAGCGTCGTCGTCCAGATCGTTGAAAGCGGCGTCGATTTCCTGCAAGGCCGGGCGCAGGCGCTCGAGCAATCGCTCGCCGGCGGCCGTCGGCGTGACGCTGCGCGTGGTTCGATTGAGCAGGCGCACGCCCAGGTCGCTTTCCAGCCGACGCATGCAGTCGCTCAACGAGGAGGCGGACAGCCCGCGCTTTTGCGCGGCAGCACGAAATCCCCCCGCCTCGACCACCGCAGCAAATATCGACACATCGGTAAGGTTTGGTTTACGCATGAATGCTTCCTCCGCAGGCGCCTGACTGTACGCCATACCGTACGGGTCATCCACCAATGCCCGACTTATCCTCGCGCAATCGTACACCGATACTGCTCACTCGCCCCGCCAAGCGGGAACCTGTCACGCGAATGAGAATCCCCCGATGAGCCATTCACCCGCTACGCCGAGCAATACCGCGACCCAACGCCTTCTCAAGGCCACCCGAATGCTGTTCGCCATTTCCGCGATGGCCGGCACACTGGCTGCGCAGGCGACTTCCCGAACGGAGCCGAAGCCGGACTGGTCCACCCACGACATGCCCAGCCAGAAAGGCCGCATCGTGCTGGTGACCGGAGGAACCAGCGGCATGGGCTATGAAGACGCGCTGGCCCTGACCCGAGCCGGTGCCGAGGTGATCATCGCCGCACGCAACGCCGAGCGCGGCCGCGAAGCGATCACGAAGATCAAGCAAGCCGTGCCCGAGGCGCGGGTGCAATTCGAAACGCTGGACCTTGCCAATCTGCAATCGGTGCGCGACCTCGCCAACCGTCTGCAAGGGCGCCTGCCGAGGCTCGACGTGCTGATCAACAATGCCGCGATCATGTCGCCGCCTGTTCGAGGCGTTTCCGCCGATGGCTACGAGATGCAACTGGCGACTAATTACTTGGGGCATTTCGCCTTGACCGGCCTGCTGATGCCCCTGCTACGCAAAAGCGACGATGGTCGGGTGGTCAGCCTGTCGAGCATCGCCGCCGGGCGCGCAAGCCTGAACTTCGATGACCTGCAGGCTGAGCGCAGTTACGACCCTTTTGCCAGCTACAGCCAATCGAAACTGGCGGTTCTAAAGTGGAGTATTGAGCTGCAGCAGCGCAGCGATGCCGCCGGTTGGGGGATACGCAGCATCGCCGCGCACCCCGGCGTTGCCGTGACGGATCTGATCGCCCGGGGGCCTGGCCTGGACAGTGAATTCGGCAAACAATGGGCTGTAGAGCGGGACCTGTATCATTCCGCAGCGCAGGGCGCGCTGCCGACGCTGTATGCAGCGACGGCGCTGGAGGCGGTTGGCGGCGCCTACTACGGCCCTACCGGTGATAACGAGAAGCGCGGGCCGCTGGGCTTCGCCAAGATGCCGCCGGCCGCTGCCGATCGCTCGAATTCGGCCACACTGTGGCAACTCTCCGAGCGGCTGACCGGCGTCACCTACCGCTGACCGCCCGGCACGGGGTAGGCCCCGTGCCATTGCCCCACCACTCCCACAGGAGCGCAACATGGATACGTCTCTTCTCGCCCACCGCGCCGGCGCCATCATCAATGCCGAGGCTCACGAGCTGCGCCCTGCGCTCAACGGTTTTCTGCTGTTCGTTTGCCTGTTCGCCGGCTATTTCATGCTCCGTCCGATCCGCGAATCGATGGGCATCACTGCCGGCGTCGAGAACTTGCATTGGCTGTTCACCGCGACCTTCCTGGTCATGCTGGCGGCCGTGCCGCTGTTCGCCTGGCTCAGCGCACGCGTGCCGCGCCTGCATTTCGTGGACTGGGTGTACGGATTCTTCTGCACCAACCTGCTGTTGTTCGCCGCCTTGTTCCTGGGCGAGGAAAGCCCGTGGCTGGCGCGCGTGTTTTATGTGTGGATATCGGTCTACAACCTGTTTGTCGTATCGGTCGCCTGGAGCCTGATGGCCGATGTATTCGACAGTGCCCAGGCCAAACGTCTGTTCGCGTTCATCGCGGCGGGCGCCAGCGTCGGCGGCCTGAGTGGCCCTGCGCTGAGCGCCTTGCTGATCGGTCCGCTGGGTGAGTCCGGCCTGATGCTGCTGGCCGCTGTTCTGCTCGGCGCTGCGATGTGGTTCAAGCGCCAGCTGATGCACTGGCGTGAACGGGGTGGCGCAGGACGCCCCGATGCCGCGCCGAGCGAAAGCCCTCGCAGGCCGTTGCCGGGAAATCCGTTCAGCGGTATGACGGCCGTTTTGAAATCACCCTACCTGCTCGGCATCTGCGGCTTTGTGGTGCTGCTGGCGACAGTTTCCACCTTCCTTTACTTCGAGCAGGCACGCGTCGTCGCCGAACACTTCCCGGACCGCGAGGCGCAGGTGCGCGTGTTCGGCATCATCGACTTTGTCGTGCAGGCGGGCGCCCTGCTCTGTCAGCTGTTCATCACTGGACGCCTCGCGCAAAAGCTCGGCGTCGGCGTGCTGTTGGCCATGGTGCCGCTGGTCATGTGCGCGGGATTTATCGGGCTGATCTTCGCCCCCGGCTTTGGTCTGATCGCCGCGCTGATGATCGTGCGCCGCATCGGTGAGTACGCCTTCGTGCGCCCAGGCCGAGAGATGCTGTTTGCCCCGCTCGATGCCGAAAGCAAGTACAAGGCAAAGAACTTCATCGACACCGTGGTCTACCGCGCCGGCGATGCCATCAGTGCCTGGGCGAAAAGCGCGCTGGACGCCCTCAGCCAAGGTGCAGGCGTGGCGGCGCTGGTCGGCGCATTGTGTGCACTGCTGTGGGGGCTGCTGGGATGGCGACTCGGCGAACGGGCGGACCGCCGAGCCAGTTTGTCGGCGGCGCGGCAAAACCCCGCCTAGCGTTCAACGATCATTGACTGAGACAGGCATTGCCGTAGAATCGCCCGCCCAAAAATCAGCTTGCAGAGCGAGAAGGAGCTTCGATGCAACGGGTGATGATTGTTGGTCAGCCTGGGTCTGGCAAAAGTACGTTGGCGCGCAGGCTTGGTGAGTGCACGGGGTTGCCGGTCGTGCATATCGACACGATCCATTGGCAGCCAGGCTGGATCGAGCGAAGCCCGGATGAGAAGACCCGACTCTGCCTGGAGGTCGAGGCGCGTGATCGCTGGATATTCGAAGGTGGCCATTCAACCACTTGGGAAAATCGCGTCGCCCGTGCAGATCTGCTGATCTGGATCGATCGTTCGCCACCGCTTCGATTCTCGCGCGTCTTGCGTAGAACGCTGCTCAACCACGGTCAGTCTCGGCCCGACTTGCCGGAAAACTGCCCCGAACAGCTGGCGAACCTGCCGGAGTTTCTAAAGTTCATGTGGCGGACGAGAAAAACCTCGCGAGCCAAAATGCGCCAATTCGTGTCAATGGCGCCATCGGCTTGCCGGGTAGTTCATCTGCGGTCGAATCGAGAGACGAGGATTTTTCTCGAAAACATTCGCCATGCACAGGGCCAGACTTTGCAGACTGACTGACGGCTGACCGCTCCACCAGGGAACTGCCGGTGCCAGGCATCGTCCGAGCTTAAGCGTTTAAGCAAACAGCTCGTCGCGAGGTTTCCGTTTGAAAGCTGCCATCGTCAAAAAATACCGTTTGATCATCAAGACCCTGGGTTACGTGGGCTGGTCTTTGTTCTGGTTGCTGCTCTGGGACATCGCCGTCACCGTCGACTTCATGCTGTTTCTCAACACAAAACTCAACCTGCCGTTGATGCCGCTGACCTTGCTCGGTTCAGCGTTGATCGTGTTGATCAGTTTTCGCAACAGCAGCGCTTACAACCGCTGGTGGGAAGCGCGGACGCTGTGGGGGTCGATGATCAACAATTCCCGCAGCTTCGCCCGGCAAGTGCTGACGCTGCTGGACGACGCAGGTGGCGAGGTTAATCCGGTCAAATCGACGCTGTTGCGCCGCCACGTGGCCTACGTGAATTGCCTCGCCGCGCACCTACAGGGCCAGCCATGTCCCGACGAGGTGCGGGCGTTTATTCCCGCCGAAGAATTCGCCCGCAGTGGCACAACCAATAACTTTGCCAACGATATTCTCACCGGCTCGGCGACTTTGCTCGCTCGCGAATACAAGGCCGGGCACCTGGACAGTATTCGCCTGGCGCGGCTTGAGTCGACGCTGGTGGATCTGTCCAACAGCCAAGGCGGCATGGAGCGGATCGCCAATACCCCGCTGCCCTACCCTTATGTGTATTTCCCACGGTTGTTCATTTCGCTGTTCTGCCTGATCGTCCCGATAGGTCTGGTGGAATCCCTCGGTTGGTTCACGCCGCTGGCGTCGACCGTGGTCGGGTTCATGCTGCTGGCCATCGAACGCATCGGCACCGACCTGCAAAGCCCGTTTCGCCACAGCGAACACCAGATTCAAATGGAAGCGCTGTGCGAAACCATCGAAAAGAATTTGCAATCGATGCAGCGCGATTCGTTGGGGGATGTGCGCAGGGTTGAGGAGCCCGCTTGAGGCGCTGCTTTGGCAGCAGCGCTTTTCATCAGATGCGCAGCGGCTATTGACGAGTGTCCGCCGCCTCGGCCGGGTAAAACTCGCCCTGCTTGCCCATTCCTTCGAGTCGTTCGCGCGCTACCGCCTCAACACGGGCCACTGCGTCTCGATCGTCAGGGTCAACCAACTGCAAGCACAGGCGTCGAACATTTTGGTCATGGGTCCCCTCACTGAGCATTTCGTGGGTGAAGACTTGTTCAGCACGCCATAGGCATAACTGGGTATGGGTCCCGCCGAGCCATATCTCGTTGATTGATCCAAGATCAGTGGTTGCCAGTTGATCCACGGTGATTGTCTTATCCATTGCGCCGTACCTTGAAAATGCTTGTACAGGTACGACTGGCAGGCATAGCGAGTCGTTCAAGTCGTCGACAGTCCACCCACGCCCCACTCTCACTTGTGCGGAAGATTCTTATGAAATCGCCAAAAATCGAAGATTACATCGCTCAATGGCCATTACTGGGCGTGGACTCCGCTGCCCCTTGGGCGGTGGTTCAGGATTGCGAGAGCCGGATTCTGGAATTGCTTGAAACGCTCGGCCCGGGATACCGGCGCCACGATTATTGTGCGATTCATGAAACCGCTATCGTTGAGCAAGGCGCCGTTCTCAAAGGCGCAATCATCATCGGCGAAGGCTGTTTCGTGGCGGCGGGCGCTTACCTCCGTGGAGGCGTTTACCTGGGCAGAAACTGCATTGTTGGCCCCAGCTGTGAGCTGAAAAGTACCTTCATGCTCGATGGCAGCAAGCTTGCCCACTTCAACTTCGTCGGCGACTCATTGATTGGCGAAGCGGTCAATATTGAAGCCGGCGCGATCATCGCCAACTACCGTAACGAACTGGACGGAGCCGATATCAAGATCCGCCACGAAAATCGGGTGATCGAAACAGGCGTCAGCAAATTCGGAGCTCTGGTGGGTGACGGCTGCAAGATTGGCGCAAATGCTGTGATTGCTCCTGGCGCTTTGTTGCGGCCCCACACACGTGTTCCTCGTCTGGGGTTGATAGATCAGTTTGCTTATGAGTGAAACCAATTTTGGCGAGAGTACGTCTTCGGCCAATGGCATCCATCTTCATAGGCGCGTCCGTTATGCCCGCTTTCATAACATCGATTTTTCCTGGCCCAGATCCCAAACACCTCTTGCACAAAGGATGACCGCTTTGGGCCGAAATCGGCCAATAGCAAAAATCCGACCTTCGCCACCCCACCGACTGACACCTTGTTCAATCAGAATGCTTGGGCAAAGTCTGCTTGTGCACGCGATTTCTTGGTTCACCTCGAGCCATTTCGTATGATGAGCAATCTAAGTTTGGGATGCTTGGCGTGAAACCGTCATCAAAAAAAGCTTCAACCACTCCGCCCGTACCAACCGGCGTCACCCAGAATTTAAGCGATGCTGTAAGTCAGCTTTCTTGGGACGACTTGCGAATCATCAAAACGCTAAGCGAATGCGGTAATAGAGCCACGACAGCGAAACGGTTGGGGATCAATGTATCCACCGTATCGCGTCGCGTGGCTCAAGTGGAAAAGACACTTGGGGTCGCCCTATTTGACCACCGTCGCTCTGGGTACATGCTCACGCCAGAAGGCATCGAGTTAAGGGCGCTCGCCGAACGCGTCGAGCTTGATATCGTCAGCGTTACACGTCGGGTTTCTCGGGCAGGTCAAGGGCCACAGGGAAAGCTTCGGATCACTACCAGCGACTCCCTGCTTTTGTATTTCCTCACGCCGATCATCGCCGACTTCAAGGCGCTTAATGAAGGAATTGCCATCGAGGTGCTGGTCGGCAACGAGACGTTAAGTCTCGCCCGCGATGAATCTGACGTAGCGGTAAGAGCGACCAAAAAACCTGCCGAAAGTCTCGTCGGGCGCAAGCTCGCTTCGATCGCATGGGCGCCTTATGGCAGCATAAAACACGCGACTACTACCCCCTTCGCAGAAGGCCAGCGATGGGTGTCGTATTCCGCAGGATTATGTGGACTGAAGGCCAAAAGCTACGTCGAAGACAGAATCGGCGCCGACTGTATTTCTTATCGTACGGACTCCGTCGCGGCCGCGAGCGTCGCCATTGCGGCAGGACTTGGTTACGGCTTTCTTCCGTGCATGCTGGGAGACATTACGCCTGGGTTAACACGCGTAGGGCCAGTTGTGCGCGAACTACAGGACGAGCTCTGGCTGCTTACGCATCAGGACATTCGAAAGTCATGGAGAGTCAAAGCATTCATGACTTTTTGTGCAGCAGCCGTAGCGCATCAAAAGCCTTTGATCGAAGGGCAATTGGATCTCCCGGTTGCGCAGGGCGAAACCGGGAGCGTCTCTTAGTCGGCGCGAGATCCGATGACAGCTTTGCAGACAATTTCAATCAGCTGTGAACGTTGAGCCAACCTGGATACACCGATGATATTGCTCGCGCACTGTGGCCGCTCAGTGCGATATGCGGCTTTGCGCACATCACCTACGACGGCGAATGCCGCGTCCATATCCAATACGTACAGCGTTTCTTCGACGACATCATCAAGGGTTGCTCCATAGAGCGCGAGCAGCTTGGCGATATTGTCGTAGGAGGCGCGCATTTGCTCTCCTATCGACGAGAAATCGCTGGGTTTACCCTCGCTATTCAGGGGCGCGGGAGCAACGAGATTACCCTCCTCATCGTGGTTGAACTGACCCGAGATATAGATCTCGTTTCCGACTTTTCTGGCCTGGGGATAGCCGTAGCCCTCCTCCCATGAGACTCCCCAGTAAGCGGTGTTTTTGCCGTGCGGTTGTGAGGCAGCCATTGCTTTCTCCTTGCAGATGACGAATCGAATGATGTCGATTCGAGTTGTCGGGAGGCAAAGGCTAGCATCGGGAACGCGACTGGGAATGTGCATTTTTGCGCCTCCAGTAGCGCAAAATTGCGCCCCCATCCCGTCGCGCCTTCCGTTAGATTTTTCCCATCGACTGACCGCTGGATTGAGCTGATCAACCGGCTAATGGGAAAAAGGAATCAGGATGAACAAGGAAACATGCGCGTCCTCACAAAAGGATCCGGCTAAACAAACCGGACAATTGAAACCCTGGCAGATCCAGCGCGCCAAGCAGCTGATGCTCGATAACCTGGACGCACATATCTCCGTGGCAGCTATCGCACAGGCGTGTGCGCTGTCGCGCAGCCATTTCACTCGTCAGTTCAAAAAAAGCACTCTCGTCTCACCCAAAGAATGGATGCGAGAGCAAAGGATTCTACGGGGCAAGCAGCTGCTTCAGACGTCAAGATTGTTGGTTGCAGAGATCGCACTAGAATGTGGTTTCTTTGATCAGTCTCACTTCAGTCGAACATTTGTGCAAACCGAAGGTGTGACTCCCAGGGCTTGGAAACAGAACAGTCAATCGCCTGCGCTGTGATTTGATGAGCTGCATAACGGGGCTAATTCGTACTTGCAGATTTAACCCCAGAATGCTGCGAATGGAGATAACAGAATCAGTCCGCCGACGACAACTGCCCAACCCCATGCTAAACCACTCTCTACCTTGAAACGGCCGTCATTCATTAAGTCCAACACGAACACGCCAATCCGATGACCTATCAAATCGATAATCAAGTCCATGGTCCTTTCTCATAACAATCTTTGCATGAGAAGTCAGAACCCGCTTTTAACTCATAGCTGCTGGTCAGGTCAGCAATTGCAACTCTGCGCAGACATTGCACAGGATGTGCGTTGGATTATATCCAGACGTCGTTCAAAGCCGTTCTTTCGCCATCTTCATGCCCCGTGTTCAAGATGCCTCGCGGCTCGATCATCATCAGCTTGGCTTCACCTTGGGCAGCCGTGCGATGTTCCACGCCGCGGGGTACCACATAGAGTTCACCTGGATTCACATAGACACAGCCTTCCAGCAGATCAATGCGCAAGGTGCCTTCCAAAACAAGAAATGCTTCATCGGTCTCAGGATGCGAGTGCCAGATGAATTCGCCTTCGATTCGCACAACCTTGAACTGGTAGTCATTCATCTCTGCCACAACCCTGGGACTCCATTGTTGTTCGATCAGCGAAGCCTTATGTGCCAGGTTTACAGGAACTGATGAATATTGATGACGGAGCTCTGCCATGACGAATCCTCTGTGGTTGAAGTCGCCAGCCTATAGAGCAAGGAATAGGGTCTCTTGTACGATCCTGCAACTCAGCGTGCGGCGCGCAATCGTTCCAGCCAGCGCATGGGCGGGATGCCGTAACAGCGGGTGAAATGTCGCGTCATATGACTTTGATCGTGAAACCCCGCGACGAGCGCTGCATCGACCAGGGTAAAACCTTCAACCACCAATGAGCGGAACCGGTCCAGGCGGCGCAGGGTGACAAATCGGTAAGGACTCGTACCGTAAAGCGTTCTGAAGTCGCGTGACAGGCTCCAGCGTTCGCGCCCGCTGGCACACTCGAGCATCTCCAGCGTGATGCATGAATCCAAGTGTTCCAGGATGAACGCTCTGGCACGCTCGGCTGCGCGGTAATCCAGGCGCTTGCGCCCGCGCGGCTTGCCCGCGACGGCACGCAACGCCATTGCCAAGTCATACAGCGCGTCCTGTTGCTCCAATGCTTCCAGCGGATGATCCACTGCTTGCACAAATGTTTCACTGGCATGTAACAGCCGTGGGTCGTTTGAAAGCCCCCCCGTGATAAAAGGCAAGGGCTCGCCACCCAGGATGTTTTGAATCATTGCCGGATCAATGTAAGCCATCCGATAACGAAAGCCTGCATCAGTCCCGGCCATGCCATCGTGAAGTTCGTCTGGATGAAGCACGAGCGTATTGCCGGGGATACCGTGGCGCAACGAGCCTACATAGTGAAAGCTCTGGACGCCCGCCAACGTGCGGCCGATGGAGTAGGTGTCATGTCGATGAGGATCGTAGCCGTGGCTGCCGAACCACGCTTCAATACGCTCGATTCCTCCTGGTTGAACACTGCGGATGACCCAGTCAGTGCTGTCTGGTTGGCCTTTTTTCCTATCCATGAATGCGTACGTTCCCGAGCCTGTTCGGTCGTGGTGATCTGTATGCCGGGAATATACAAGTGCGAGTATTGGCTGTCTGCTTTTGCCTGAAAGCAGTCCATGGTTCCAGCCTTGTCACTGAACCGTCACACCCGCCTCCTACGCTCGACCGATCTCGACCGTCGCCCCAAGAGCCCGCATTCCAAAATGCCGCCCATCACCGCCACCTCCCCACTCCGCCAAAAGATCATCCTGCGCTCCGACAACCTCACCTCTTCCGACTTCGGCGCCCTGTTCTCCAGGCTCTTCGGCAACCGCTACGCCGATACTCCGCCGCCACCTTCCAACATCATCATCGGCGGGGTCTACGGGCGGCACGACGGGGTGAGTTTTCGGCGTATGCATTACCACGGCGACTTCAGCGTCGCCCTCCCCGATCCGCAGAACGAAATCACTTTCGTCATCCCCACCGCCGGCAAGATCGTTTTCAACCACGCCACCGAGTCCATTGGCATGGCGCACATCGGTCTGGCAATCGACAAGGCGGATATCCGTTCGATGCGCTTTGTTGATGATCACGCGCACCACGGGATTTCAATCAACCGTCAACAACTCACCGAGCGGTTGTCGGCGCTGCTGGAGAAACCGGTCGTGCAGAAGATCGTGTTCGAGCCAAGCGTGGATCTGAATACCCCGGCATTTCAGGGCCTCAAGGCGTTGATCGATCTGGCCACGGGCACTGAGTTCGATGCCTTGATCAACAGCGGCACGTTGATGCCGTCACGGTTGCGCGAGATGTTGATCGATGCGGTGCTGGAGGCGTGGCCGCACAACTTCACCGAGGCATTACGGGGACCGGCGCCGTGTGTGGCGCCGCGTCATGTGAAGGTGGCGATGGAGTTTATTCAGGCGCATCCGCAGCAGTTGGTCAGTGGCGTGGATCTGGCGCGGTTGAGCCATGTCAGCCAGCGCGCCTTGCAGGAAGGTTTTCGGCGTTTTGTCGGGATGTCGATCGTGGCGTATCAGCGGCAGGTGCGTTTGCAGCGCGCCTATGAGGCGTTGGCGCGAGGGCATGCAAGCTCTGTGACGGAGGTGGCGTTGAGCTTTGGCTTCAGTAATGTCGGGCGCTTTTGTCAGTATTTTCAGAGTGCTTACGGCGTAAGCCCAGCGGAGTTGAAGGCCAGGCGTTGACCATTCAGTCCGGTGAAACCTGTATTTGATTGAACAGCAGGAATCTCACGGCGACTAACCCAGACAGGTCGTTTGACGGCACCACCGATTCAAGCGGCGTTTACCTGGCTGCGACCGACGGTGCGTTTCTGCACGCGTCGATGCTGGCTTCGCAAGGGGGTTTCCATGACCGAGGATTTCATCGGCTTTTTCACGGCTCACACGATTTTAGGCATTTCACTGGCGAACTGGGTGCTGGCATTTCTCGCCGCGACGCTCAGTTATCTGCTGACCACCACGGCGATCCGCTTCGTTTTCCGCAAGGTGCAGGCGCGGGCCAGCGCCGGCAACGGGCATCTGACTTACATGGCCAGCGAAGTGCTGGCGGCAACCAGCACCACGTTGCTGCTGTTGGCATCGATTCTGGTCGGCATCGGTTTGCTGGATTTGCCCGAGCGCTGGCTCGGGCGGGTCAGCAGTTTATGGTTCGTGGTGGCGGCGTTGCAGGTCGGCCTGTGGACCAACCGCGCGCTGGCGCTGGGGTTGCATCGGTATTTCTCGCGGCATAACGCGACCGGCACTTTTCAGGCGAGCGCATTGGCGACCCTGAGCCTGTGGGGCGTCAAGGTATTGCTGTGGGCGGTGATTCTGCTGGCGATGCTGTCGAACCTGGGCGTCAACATCACTGCATTCGTCGCCAGCCTCGGTGTCGGCGGTATCGCGGTGGCGCTGGCGGTGCAGAACATTCTCGGCGACGTGTTCGCCTCGCTGTCGATTGCCGTCGACAAGCCGTTTGAGGTGGGCGATTTCATCGTCGTCGGCACGCTGGCCGGTACGGTCGAGCACGTCGGCCTGAAGACCACGCGCATCCGCAGTCTCGGCGGTGAGCAGATTGTCATGGCCAACGCCGACATGATCGGCAGCACCATTCAGAACTACAAACGCTTGCAGGAGCGTCGAGTGGTGTTCGAGTTTCGTCTGACATACGAGTGCACCAGCGAACAGATCCGCCAGATCACTCAACGCGTTGAAAGCATCATCAAGAACGAAAAACAGGCCCGCTTCGACCGTTGCCATTTCCGCAGTTTTGGTGAGAGCGCTCTGGAGTTCGAAACGGTGTACATCGTTCTGGACGCTAGTTACAACGTCTACATGGACGTGCAGCAACGCATCAATCTGGCAATCATGGAAGCGGTGGCCGAGCTGGACGCGACGTTCGCCTTCCCGGCGCGCACCGTGCATGTCGCCTCCCTGCCCGAACCCAGCGCGCAGCCGGCACGCACACAGCAACCTTCGCGTGCGCAGCATGCTTGAGCGCAAGAGCCCGGCAATTTGCCGGGCTCGCTGTGTTCAAAACGCGTAACTGGCCTTGAGTCCGCCATTGAAACCATGGCTGTCACCGCCACCGTTGGCGCCGACCTCAGCGCCCACACTCAGGGCGCCGAGGTTGGCCAGCAGATTAACGCCGCCGCTGAACTGGTCGCGATTGTCGAACGCCGCGCGCTGCTCGATATCCAGCCCCAGCAGGTGGCCTTCGCTGTCGACTTGCTGATTGCCGAGCGCACGTTCATAGCCCACGCGAACACCCGGGACCAACTGCCACGCACCCATGGCCACTGGTGCGAATGACACGTCGAGATTGGCTACCGCGCTACGGCGGGTCTGCTTGATGCCATCGACGTCGAGCGCCAGCTCACTGCCCTTCTCTTTGAAACCTTGCAAGTCGAGATGACTGACGCGAAAGCCCAGGCTCGGTTCGACAATCACGCTGCTGAGCGGCAGGCGATAACCCAACGCCACGGTCGCGCCAGTGAGATTGCCGTGAGTGTCGCCCTTGGCAGTGCCGAGGCCACCGCCAAGCTCGCGTTTGCTGTCGTAGTCGACATAACCGGCGCTGGCGTTGGCGTCGACAAACAAGCCGCGCTCAAGGCTGATGAAGCCGTAACGTGCACCGAGGTTGAGGAAGGTGAAGTCAGTATCGGCCTCGCCACCCGCGCCGCCCACGCTGCCCTTGCTGTAGCCAAAGCCGCCGCGTGCGCTGAGTTGTTCGTTGAAGCGCTGGGTGATGCCGAGCATCAGGCCCTGGCTGTGTTCGTTGCTGCTCTCGGCGTGGGCCGAGCCGTCCGTGCCGAGGTAGCCGGCAAGCGCGGTACTCCAGAGGCGGTATTGGCCGACCTTCAAATCGCTGCCGCTGGCGAACGGTGCGGCGGCTTGTTCGATCATCGCGTTCTGCCGCAGCAGGTAGCTGGCCGCATCAGCGTGGACCTGACCGCCGACTTGAGATTCGACACCGCCCAGAGTGCCGGCGTCGATCGCCGATTGCAGGTAGTAGTTGTAGGCGCTGTAGGTGCCGGACAGCTCGGAGTTCTGCAACTGCCGCAGCAATTCGGCACCAGCGGCGGCGTTGCCGACCAGCCCGGCCTGCCCCGGCAAGCTGTTGTACTCGACCAGTTTGCCGCGCAGTACGTAAATGGTTTCCTGGGACAGACCGAGGCCCTGCTTGAGGTAGTTGTCCATGCTGCCGTACTCGGCGGCGACCTGGTCGAGACCGGCCTGCAAGTAACTGGCCTGCACCCCGAGTAGCGGCTCGTAGACAGCGGCCATGCTCGGCGGCAGCGCTTTCAAGGTCGCGGCGACACGGGCGGCGGTGTAGTCGTTGGTCGCCAGATAATTGGCCATGATCGTCGCCTCATCGACGCCAGCGATGCTCTGCAACACGGCGGCGGTCCAGCCGGTGCGGTCCTTGCCGGCGGTACAGTGGAACAGCTGCGCGGCGTCGACACTGGCCAACTCATTGAACAACTGGCCGAACTGCCCGCGCATGCCGGCATCGCTGACGAAAGCGCGGTTGGTGTCCTCCATCATCGCCACGGCCTCGGCGGCGCTGTGGAACGAGATATTGGTGATGTCCGCACCCGAGGTGGTGCTACCGATGATGTCGATATTGCGATAGGCCGCGCCGCTGATCATCGTGTCAGGCGTGGCGGCAATTTCGCTGGGCGTGCGCAAGTCGTAAATGGCTTTGATGCCGAGACCATTAAGCGTCGCCAGATCCGCCGCCGACGGCGTCAATGCGTTGGAGCGGTAGAACACGCCGCTGCGCATAACGCCGTCGTGGGCGGTGGAGTACGCGGTGGTGATGCCGGCGATGTCGCGAAAGTTGTCGATGCCGGACAAGCGCGGCGTATCAAGGGTGACAGGCTCGGCCGCGTGGGCAGCGGCGATGGACAGGCTTAGAACGGACAGCGAACACAGAAGACGTTGGAACACAGTGCAGCCTCATGAAATCAGCGTTGGGCTGGTCACTATGGGCAGACGAGTGGGAGGGAATATGACAGTTTCGGCTGGCTACAAAATGCCTGCGCGAATGGGCCGTGGAGTGCGTGATCGGTCCATCAATCCTGCTTGGATATGTTGAAGATCCCTGTGGCAGCGAGCCTGCTCATGAAAGCGGCGTGTCAGCCGATTATATTCAAACTGAAAAAAAGCTTTCACGAGCAGGCTCGCTCCCACAGGGTTTGGGGAAGTATCCGTTTTTTCAATTTGTCGCGCGCAATGCCAACCCCTTATAAGACTGCCATCACTTTCAAGAACAAGAGGCTGTACCCATGAGCAACGCCTGGAACGAAGGTTATTTCACCGACGAAGGCTACACCTACAGCTATAGCCGGGAGATCAATCCGGTGTTCCTGCGTTACTGCCTGTTGTTGCGCGGGTTCGCCACGCTGGAAAGCAACGACGGTATGCACTGCGAACTGGGCTTCGGTCAGGGCGTGTCGATCAACATCCACGCCACCGCCAACCCGGGCTCGTTTGTCGGTACGGACTTTCATCCGGGTATGGCGGCCCATGCCATCGACCTCGCGACTGCCGCCAACAACGGCGCCCGCCTGTACGACGACAGTTTCGAACAGCTGCTCGCACGCAACGATCTGCCGCAGTTCGACAGCATCAGCCTGCATGGCATCTGGACCTGGGTCAGCCGCGACAATCAGAAGCTGATCGTCGAATTCGCCCGCCGTCACCTTAAACCGGGCGGCATGCTCTACGTCAGCTACAACTGCTTCCCCGGCTGGTCGCCGTCGGCGCCGCTGCGCAATCTGTTCAGCCTGCATGACCGTTTCGCCAACGCCTCGGCGCGCTCCGATGAGCGTATTGACGCCGCACTGGAGTTTTCCGAAGCGCTGATCGCGGCCAATCCGAAGTATGCCGCTGCGGCACCGAGCCTGGGCGCGCGGCTGCAGAGCATCAAGGGTCAGGATCGTCACTACGTCGCCCACGAATATTTCAACCGCGACTGGAACTGCATGTACTTCGCCGACATGGTCGACGCGCTGGCCCCGGCCAAACTCGACTACGCCACCACGGCAGTGCCGCTGGACTCAATCGACCCGCTCAACCTGAGCGCCGAAGGCATGGACTTTCTCGAAACCATCGAACACCCGATCATGCGCGAGCAAGCGCGGGACTACTTCGTCAACCAGCACTTCCGCCGCGACCTGTACGTGCGTGGCGCGACGCGCCTGTCCGCTGCCGAACGCCGGGCGAGGATGCTGCACAGCCGTTTCGCGTTGCTGCAACCATGGGAAACTGTCGCGGGTTCGGTCACCGGTCCTGCCGGCGAAGCGACCCTGCAAGCGGAAATCTACGGCCCGGTGGTCGATGCCTTGGCGGCGCAGAACTATGCGGCCAAATCGATGCGCCAATTGCTGTCCGAGACTGCGATGGCTTACGACGACCTCGAACAAGCCCTGGCCGTGCTGATCGGTATGGGCGCGGTCGCTCCGTGCCAGAGCGAGGCCGCCGAGTCGCAGGTCAGCGGTCGCTGCGCCGCGCTCAATCTGCAACTGTGCAAACGCTCGCTGTACGGCGCCAACATCCAGACCCTGGCCAGCCCGGTCACCGGTGGTGGCGTGACGGTCAGCCGCTTCCAGCAGCTGTTCCTGATCTCGATCAAACAGGGCAAACAGCAGCCGGCCGAATGGGCGCAACTGGCGTGGGGGGTGATCAGCGAACAAGGTGAAGTGCTGGTCGACAATGGCCAACCGCTGCTCACTGCCGAAGCCAATATCGCTGCGTTGACCGCACAGGCGCAGGTGTTCGCCGAGCAGACACTGCCTGTGCTGAGGGCGCTTAAAATCGCTTGATTGCAAACGAACCAAGGTGGGAGCGAGCCTGCTCGCGAAAGCGCTGGATCAGCCGCCAAATCGGTGACTGACGTACCGCATTCGCGAGCAGGCTCGCTCCCACATTGGTCGAGGAACGTGGCTAAGCCAACCGTCCTGTTTGCGGAACTTTCCGCGCTCTGCCGCCCGTCCTGCCACTCGGCAAAAAACGAAATTTCTGCTGCGCGCCCTCCTCACAAACTATGCATGCGCCAACGCCCACAAGGGTCGAGGCGCGATAGCCTGGTCTGAGGAAAATTTGAATGTTCATACATAACAAGCGACTTCAGTACACCGTTCGAGTGGCCGAGCCCAACCCGGGTCTGGCCAATCTGCTGTTGGAACAATTCGGGGGCGCCAATGGCGAATTGGCCGCGGCAGCGCGCTATTTCACCCAAGCCTTGGCTGAAGAAGATCCGGGGCGCAAAGACCTTCTGCTGGACATTGCCACCGAGGAATTGAGTCACCTGGAGGTGGTCGGCTCGATCATTGTCATGCTCAACAAAGGCGCCAAAGGTCAACTCGCCGAAGGCGTTCAGGAGGAAGGCGAGCTGTACCGCGCGCTGAATGGCGCCGGTAATGACTCGCACATCACCAGCCTGCTCTATGGCGCAGGCGCGCCTCTGGTCAATTCGGCTGGCGTACCGTGGACGGCGGCGTATGTTGACTCGATCACCGAGCCGACCGCCGACTTCCGCTCCAACATCGCAGCCGAAGCGCGGGCAAAAATTCTCTACGAACGCTTGATCAACATCACCGATGATCCGGGCGTCAAAGAGGCGCTGGGCTTTTTGATGACGCGGGAAATCGCCCATCAACAGTCCTTCGAAAAAGCCCTGCATTCGATCCAGCCCAACTTCCCGCAGGGCAAACTGCCGGGCATGCCGGAGTTCACCAACAAGTACTTCAACATGTCTGGCGAGCCCAACGTTCGTGGTCCGTGGAACGAGGGCGGTGCGTGGGAGTACGTGGAAACTCCAGAGCCGGCAGTTGACGGCGGTGACGGTCTGGCGACCGTCAGCCTTCCGGCAGAAGACGAACAGGTGCTGGAAGCGATGAAGACCCGTACAGCCTCTGACCCACTCAGCGAGCCGGTGACCGGTGCTGATCTGGGCTCCGGTTACGTGCAAGGCAAAGATGTCTGAACCCCGTCCGGCGGCCCCGGATCGGGGTCGCCACTTGCTCAAGGTGATCAACATGAAAAACAGCAAAGTCTCGGCACTGACCTCTGAACATTTTCAACGTTTGATGGAGCACGCATACGCCGGTTTTGAGCTGGACTGCAAACAGGCCTGTCGGGGATTGAAAGTCAGCATGGCGGTGAATGTATTTGGCCTGGGCACACTGCTGCCGAATAATTTCGCTGAAGAGACTGCCGTTCCGCCAGCAGGCGAACATCCAGCCGTCGACGACGCCTTGCCCACGATGCCGGTGGTCGCCAAGCGCGTATTGGCGCAGCGCAACCGTTCCATCGACGGGGCGGAAAGTTTTCATCGGTAACAGGAGCACGACATGAGAACTTATAAAAACCTGAGTTTCCCCTCAAGCCTGGGTGTCGCCCCGGGACTCCAGTTTATGCTGGGCTGTGCGATATTCGCCGGCGGAACGCTGATCCTGATGAGCGAACTGGCGGGAACCTTCTTTGCGATGTGAGCTTTGGTTCGCTATCGGCCATTCAAAACAGCACCGGCGCCGCTTCCCTCATGAAGATCTCGACGGTCTTTGGCCCTATTCCTTCAAACTCGGACAGGCGCTTCTCCAGCGCCTTACGATCCGCGCTCGCCGCCACGATGTTACTCACCTTACCGGCGTACTCGCTGTTGAGCTTGTTGGCCAACGCGAGCAGTCGCGACGCCGTGCTTTCATCGTAGCGCGCGTAACGCGCCTGCCCCAGCATCGACACCAGTTGACGGTGTGTGCACTGCGCGAGCTTTTGCGGGGTGTCGTTGTGATGCTGCTCTACTATGACCTGATACGCCTTGGCGGCGATGGTGCCCTGAATCCTTTTGCCCATCAGAAAACTGGCCAGCAGCCATTGGAACAGGCCGGTTTCGTTGGCATTGCGCAGGTCGATGTTCAAGTCACCGGCGGTGATGATTTCGCTCACAAGTCTCACCTCAAGGCGCGCTTCAATTACAGATGTTGACCCGGCACGGCTTTGAACGATCCAATCGCAACCGCCCAGCCAAGGCAGTAAATTGAATTCCAGGTGGAAAAGGATGGTCATCTTTCAAGAGATGAGAGATGACAAGCATAAGGACCCTCAAATGCTCGGTCGTAAGATGCCCAAAACCAAGGGGCATGACGCCGCACAAACCGCTCCCATCAAAGCTGCCAGCGAGATCGCCGCTTTCCGCCTGACAGTCATCTTCATGCTGACGGTCATTCTGGCGTTTCTCGGCGTGGAGGGATGGCGAACCTGGCGTGACTATCATGCAGCCTTCTCGTCGGCGCGCGATTCAGTCACCAACCTCGCGCGGGCAACCGCGCAACACGCTGAAGACGCCATCCGCCAGGTCGATGTGCTGACCGCCGCCCTGGGCGAGCGCGTCGAAGGTGATGGCCTGCAAAACATAGACGTACCGCGCATCCACAACTTGCTGGTGCAGCAGGCCAAATTGATGCCGCAGTTGCATGGACTGTTTATCTACGGCCCGGACGGCAAATGGATCGTCACCGACAAGGAAATGATCCCGGACCCGGCGAACAACGCCGACCGCGACTACTTCCAATATCACCGCGCCAACACTGATCGAAACGTGCGTATCGGTGATGTCGTCAAGAGCAAATCCACAGACGACCTGATCATCCCGATTTCCCGCCGCTTGAATAACCCGGACGGCTCCTTCGCCGGCGTGCTGCTTGGCACCATCAAGGTCAGTTATTTCGTCGACTATTACGGCGATTTCAAGATCGACGACAAGGGTGCCCTGGTGCTGGCGTTGCGCAACGGCACCATCCTCGTGCGTCGTCCTTTCATCGCTTCGGTCATCGGTCAGAGCCTCGCCGACAGTGAGGTGTTCAAAAACTACCTGCCCTTTTCCAGTCAAGGGATCGCCGAGGTCCGAGCGGTCGTCGACGGCACCCAGCGTCTTTACGGTTACAGAGCTTTGAGCACCTATCCGCTGGTGGTCGAAACCGGCCTTTCCCGCGAATCGATCATTGCGCCGTGGCGCTGGGACCTGATCAAAACCGGTTTCGTGCTGATGTCGGTGATTACCGCGTTCACGGTCTTCGGACTGATTGTCTTGAGGCAACTGCGTCAACGGATGGTGATGGAAAAGGATCTGCGCCGGGCACATCAGGCCATGAAGGACATGGCGTTGACCGACAGCCTGACCGGGTTGGCCAACCGTCGGCGACTGGACACTGCCTTGGTTGACGAAATTCGCCTGGCCAGACGCCAGGGTTCGTCGATCTCACTGATCATGATCGATGTCGATCACTTCAAGCTCTACAACGACAGCTACGGGCACGCGGCGGGTGACGATTGCCTGAGCGCTGTCGGACAGGCGATTGCGCAAGCAGTAAAACGGCCGGGTGATCTGGCCGTGCGCTATGGCGGCGAGGAGTTTTCCGTGCTGCTGCCCAACACCGATATTCGCGGGGCGGCGCTTGTGGCGCAGGAAATTCTTGAGGCCATTCGATCCTTGCGGATGGAGCACAAAGCCCATCCGCTGGGTCACGTCACCGCCAGCGCAGGTATTGCGGTTGACAAACCGGCCGAACAAGAAGTGAGCCCCGCCACCCTTATCGAGTCGGCTGACAAACTGCTTTATGCCGCGAAGCAGAAAGGCAGGGATCGCTACTGTATCGGCGAGGAAGTGCTCGGCGCCTAGCCACCGTTCCTCAACGGGAGCGCAGCATCACGGCAGCGCGAACCCGCTGGACGCCAAACACCGTCATGCGCAGAAATTCCTGGTGACTGACTGGCAAGTGCTGGCAGTCCAGCCCGCGCTTGAGTTTGCTGTGGTCGACATCAGGATCGTGCAAGTAGACGAAGTCCTCGTCACACCCCGTGATGATGACCCAATGCGGCGCTTTCAAGCGGGTGAATCGGTAGCTGCTGATCAGCACCAGCGGTTTGTATCCGGCCGCCAACGCAGCGCCGATCTGCAGATACTCACCCAGCACCTGCTCGACTTGCGTGGCCGCCAGGTCTTGGGCAAAGCCGTCCTCGACCAGTTTCATGATCGACTTCTTCTCCGTGCTGCGTACGCCGTGAAGAAAAAGCGAGCCCGCGTGACTGACCTCAAGGCGCACATCGAAACCGCGCCGCCAGGCCGCCAATGCCAGACCCTGAGGACTACAGCCACCGTGCCCCGCCGTCATGAAAATGGTGGTCGCCTCGCGCCATAGCTGGATTTCCTCCGCTCGGGTCATGGCGCGGCTCGAATCGATGGCAGACATGGCCATCAGCAAGCACGCGGCGCCGCAGGTGAACTCGGTGGTTTGCTGGTAGTAAGGCACTTGGCGCGCGGGCGCTGGTGTTTCGCGCAGGATGCGTTTCTCGTAGCGCAACGCCTCGCAGTGGTCCTCGTAGTAGTCCTCGACACTGGCAAAGCGCTGATAGCCGTTGGCTTCGTAGAGGCGAATGGCAGCGCTGTTGTCAGCGCGCACCTCCAACCGCAGCCATGCGCAGTTGCGCGCCAATGCGCAGGCCTGGGCCTGTTCCAGAAGACGCTGGCCAAGCTCATGTCCGCGCCACGCAGGGCTGACGGCAATCGAATACAGGCGTCCAAGAGAGGTGCCTCGGTGAAAAAGCACCAGCGCGTAACCGCAAAGAGTTGCGCCCGAGGTGACAACAATCAACGCGGCATTCGCTCGACTGAGCATCCAGCTGAAGTTGCGCTGATTCAACCGGTCGAGGGTAAAACACACCCGCTCCAATTCGACCAGATCGTCGATATCGTCAGTGGATGCAAAGCGAAAATCAAAAGACATGACCGCACCGTAAAGTTTGAGTAACGAACCGGGACAGACCGAAAGGCCCGTGATTTATTGAAGCGGCGTCTTCTTCAACAGGGATTCATTACTCATGTCAGCGGTGCAAGCCAACGTGAACGAAGTATTAGACAAAACCGAGCATTCGACAATCTCCCTCAGCGAGGAACCTCCCAGTATCAAGCCCTCGGGAAGTCGATTGCTCATACTGGTCGAACGCAAGGATGACTGGGCCGATTACCTGCCCAGCGAGAGCCTGATGCTCGCTCAGGATTACCTTGAACACAGCGATGATTTTCCTCATCGCACCCAGGTCATCAACCTCTGCCGCAATTACAAATACCTCGGTCAGGGCTATTACTGCTCATTGCTCGCCGAAGCGCGCGGACACAAGGTTTTTCCCTCGGTGCGCACCGTCAGCGAGCTGGCGCGCAAAGCGCTTTACGGGGTCGGGCTGAATGATCTGCAACGCACCCTGGAGCGGGCGCTGGCCAACCATCCATACGGCGAAACGGAAGCCTTCACGCTGTCGCTGTACTTCGGCAAGGCCTCGATCGAGCCGCTGCAAGAGATCGGCCGTCAACTGTTCGAGGCGTTCCCCTGCCCTATCCTGCTGGTGGAATTCCGCCGTGGTGAGAGCTGGCAGATCGCAGGCATCAAAGCCGGAGCGCTGCACAAGCTTCGCGACGAACAGCAGCATGTTTTCGCTGACGCACTGGACGCATTCAATCGCAGGACATGGCGTCAGCCCGCTTCCAAACGAGTGGCCCGCTACGACCTGGCCATCCTGCACGATCCTGACGAAGCCCTGCCGCCGTCTAACCCCGAGGCATTGCAGCGCTTCATCGCGGCAGGCGCACAGCTGGGTATCGATGTCGAACTGATCGAGAAAAAGGACGCACGTCTCGCCGAATTCGACGCGCTGTTCATCCGCGAAACCACGCGAGTGGATGATCACACCTATCGGTTCGCGAAAAAGGCTGAAAGCGAAGGCCTTGTGGTGATTGACGATCCGTCGTCGATCCTGCGCTGCACCAACAAGGTTTATCTGGCCGATTTGCTGAAGCGTCGCGGGCTGGGCATGCCGGCAACGGAAATACTCTACAAGGATCGTCCGCAGGAGCTCGAAAACGCAGGGCGTCGCCTCGGTTTTCCCTTGGTGCTGAAAATCCCCGATGGCTGTTTTTCACGGGGTGTCATCAAGGTCACCGATGCACAAGCGCTGGCCACTGCCGCACAGGAGTTATTCGAACACTCGGTGCTGCTGCTCGCGCAGGAGTACTGCTACACCGAATACGATTGGCGCGTCGGCGTGCTCAATGGCGAAGCGCTGTATGCCTGCCGATACTTCATGTCCAAGGGGCATTGGCAGATTTACAACCACAAGGCGCTGCCCGGCGAGATCAACGGGATGTGCGAGGCGGTGCCCGTCGAGCAAGCTCCGCCGGCAGTCGTGCAGCTCGCCGTACAGACGGCTCGACTGATCGGCGACGGCCTCTACGGCGTCGACCTCAAGCAGGCGGGCGATCGGGTCCTGGTCATCGAAGTGAACGACAACCCCAACCTCGATGCGGGTATCGAAGATGCGGTGCTGGGCGACGAACTTTATCGGCGCGTGCTGCAAGCGTTCACGCAAAGGCTCGAGCTCAAACACCGTGGCCAAGCGTGGTGAGCAATGATTGAAGGCTATTGCATTGATTGCGGCGCCCTGCACAGGACACCGGAGGACCAGGCGACTGTCTGGCTGTGTGTCGCCCCCGACGCAGCTGAGCAACTGGATTTGCACAGACGCCTGGGCATTGGCCCACAAGCGATAGAGTCGTCGCTGGACCCTGACGAAGTGGCCCGCATCGAGGTCAAGCCTGATCACCTGTTTATGATCTGGAAGCGCCCGGAAAGCTTCGACGGGCGCGCATTCAACGTTTCGTCCTTCGGAGTGGTGCTGAGCGAAAAACGCTTGGTGGTCATCTGCGCGAGCAACTCGCTGCTTTCGGGGCTGGAGCACGATGCGCAAATGACCGGGCCGCTGGACGTGCTGATGGCGTTACTCGCCGAAAGCGTTCACCACTATCTCGGGCATTTGCGCGTGGTCAAACAGATCGCCCGGGAGATCCAACAGCAATTCACCCGGGCGATGGACAATCAACAATTGGCGCAGATGTACAACCTGAGCGAAAGCCTCGTGTACTACGTCAATGCGATTCAAAGTAACGGTGCGGTGCTGACGCTGCTGCGCAACCACGGTCAGCGTCAGGGCTTCAGCGACGGTCAGCTGGCTGCGCTGAACGATCTGATCGTGGAAAACGAACAAAGCTTCCAGCAGGCCAGAATTCACGCCAAGGTGTTCGCCAACCTCATCGAATCCCACGGCAATCTTGCCAACAACAGCATGAACCGGGCCCTGCGCAAGCTGACGCTGATCAACGTCGTATTCCTTCCCTTGAACCTGATCGCCGGCATCGGTGGCATGTCGGAGTTCAGCATGATGACGTCCGGCGTTCCGTGGTGGATGTCCTTTCCCGTGCTGATCGCCTGCATGGGCCTCGTGGGCGCGGGGATGGTGCTGGTATTGCGGCGCATGGCCTGAATCCAGAGCACATTTTGCTGACGCCTGCGCCGCATCCGAAGGTCAATTGGTCCGGCTGACCACCCGGATATGTGTAATCCCTACCCGCTCGGCCTGCTCGAGAATCTGCTCTGGCGTCGAATCCGCCGTGGGCATGACCAGGCTGTTTTCCGCATCGCCCAGATGCAGTTCCAGCAGATGCATCGCCGCGTCGTGCTCGGCCAGTTGCGCTTCCTTGAGTTCGAGCAGATAAGTACGAGGCTCGCCGTTGAAACGGTATTCGATGTGATAGGTGTACATGATGTCGTCCGCGTCGGTGGGAAAAGGCAGTGTTTATCCTGACGCGACGGTCAGCTTTTAGTTCAACCTGACTGCCATTTTGCGTTTGCAAACAAACTTTTTGCGCAGCGAAGCGTCCTCTTCTTAACTCTCCATAACAGCTGATCACAGCTAAGGACTGGCAATGACCTTTTTCATCTTCCTCTTGGCCTGCGCGGCGGCGGCAACCACTGGCGTGATGTTCAAACCCGGCCCGTGGTACGAATCGCTGACCAAACCCTCTTTCACCCCGCCGAACTGGGCCTTTCCCGTAGCGTGGACGATCATCTACCTGCTGCTGGCCTGGGCCGGTTATCGCCTGAGCCTGATCCCCGGCAGCCAAACGGTGCTGGCTTTGTGGGCCGCACAGATCGCCCTGAACACGCTGTGGACGCCGGTGTTCTTCGGCGCGCATCAGGTGCTGGCGGCGCTGGTGATTCTGGCGGTGCTGTGGGTGGTGGTCGCCGTGATGGTGGTACTCGCACTGCAACTGGACGTGGTCACCGGATTGATTCTGTTCCCGTATCTGGCGTGGCTATGCGTCGCGGCGGCGCTGAACGCCTCGATCCTGATGAAGAATCGCCTGTGAGCGACTTCCCATGGCCGCAAGGCGAGCGCGAACTGGCGCAGGTGCGTGGGTTCAACAAAAAGCTCGCCTGGCTGCCGCGTTTCAAGATCCGCAATCGCCTTACCCCGAGGTTGATTCAGGCGTTGCTGCGGGCGGGTCAGCTCGGCGGCGACGGTAAGCTGCGCCAGCATGGGCTGAGCGCCGAACGGGAGATCATCGACACGGTGCCGGTACGCATCATTCGACCCAAGGGCAAAACCAGAGGCGTGGTGCTGGATTTCCATGGTGGCGGCTGGGTGATCGGCAATGCGCAGATGAACGACAACTTCAACATCGCCATCGTCAACACCTGCGACGTGGCGGTGGTGTCGGTTGATTATCGGCTGGCCGTGTCGACGCCAATCGAGGGCTTGCTGGACGACTGTCTGCGCGCCACTCGCGGCATCTTGAACGATGGCGAATTTGCCGGACTGCCCGTGGTTGTCGTCGGTGAATCGGCCGGCGGGCATTTGGCGGCGGCCACCCTGCTCGCGCTCAAGTCTTCGCCGCAACTGCTGCAACGGATCTGCGGCGCGCTGCTTTATTACGGCGTCTACGATCTGACCGGCACGCCCAGCGTGCGCACCGCATCCGCCGATACTCTGGTGCTCGACGGCCCCGGCATGGTCGAAGCGTTGCGCCTGCTCACGCCGGACATCAGCGACGAACAACGACGCCAGCCACCGCTGTCGCCGCTGTACGGCGATTTCAGCGGGCTGCCGCCAGCGTTGCTGTTTGCCGGCGACCTCGATCCGCTGCTGGATGACACCCGGCTCATCGCCGAGCGCTGGCAACACGCGGCGCCGGTGGAGATGTACGTTCTGCCGGAATGTCCGCATGGCTTCATCCACTTCCCGACCGCCACTGCTGACCATGTGCTGGCTTACAGCAGGCAGTGGATTTCGGCACGAGTGGCAAGCTACTCAGCGAAATCCGCCGAAATCAGCCCGGCGCTTTCGTAGCTGCCGATCAACTCATCAAACAACGCAATATCCCCTCGGCTGCGTGCAATCAACTGCGCACCAGCCACTGCCGCGTAAATCGCCCGCGCCCGCGCCTTGCAGCTGTCTTCGTCGGCAGCTCCTGCAGCGATCAACACTTGGGTCAGCCACTCGATGTTGACCTCTGCGAACTTCTTCACCTGGTCCTTCACCGGGTCTGGCAGATCCTGGTATTCGGCAGCCATGAAGCTGACCAGGCACAGCCGGTTACCGTTTTCCAGCGAAGTGCGGAAGATCGACGGGTACAACTTCAGGGATTGATGCGGCTCGGGATTGGCCTCACGAATGCCGTCCAGCGCCTTGGCCGCGTCTTGCCAGTAACGCTCGGCGACTGCCGCGCCGAGGTCGGCCTTGCTGGGAAAGTGGTAGTAGATGCTGGCGTTCTTGATACCCACCACTGCACCGATGCTACGGAAGTTGATGCCGTTGTAGCCGTGGGTCTGCGCCGCTGTTTTGGCGGCGTCCAGAATCGCTTCGCGTGCGTTCACGCTCATGTCTGTGTCCTCGCTGACTATCGGTCAATGGGGCGGAGTGTACCCGCGAAAGATTTACCTGCCAATTGGCAGGTAGGGGATTGACAGGAATAAATTCTGGTCGCAGTCTTTGCCTACCAACTGACAGGCAGGGCAACTGAAATGACCGCTAACTCGACTCAAAACGACGCTCACTCCATTTCCGCATTGAAAATCTACGACTGGTACAACGGCCCTTACCCGGCCCGCGTGCGCATCGCCCTGGCGGAAAAATCGCTATTGGCCCGCACCGAATTCGTCTCGGTAAATCTGTGGAAAGGCGAACACAAGAACCCCGAGTTCTTGCGCTTGAACTACTCCGGAACGCTGCCAGTGCTGGAACTGGAAGACGGCACGCTGCTCGCCGAATGCACGGCCATCACGCAATACCTGGACGTTCTCGATGGCAACCCTGTCCTCACCGGCCGCACACCGGTTGAGCAAGGACGGATCCACATGCTGACCAAGCGTGCCGAGATTGAATTTCTCGATGCCGTCAGCGTGTATTTCCACCATGCAACCCCGGGACTTGGCCCGGAAGTGGAGCTGTACCAGAACGCCGAATGGGGCATGCGCATGCGGGACAAGGCTGTGCGCGGCATGCGCTATTTCGACGACTTGCTGCGTGATCAGCCGTTCGTGGCCGGCACCAGTTTTTCCATGGCGGACATCGCCGTGTTGGGCGGGATGATCTTCTCGGCGCTGGTTGAGCTGGAAGTCCCGGAAGACTGCACGGCACTGCGCGAATGGCACGCGCGCATGCAGCAACGTCCGAGTGTGCAGCAATGGCGCGCGATGGTTGAGCGCGGCGAACCGTAAAAAACCAGACCAGCAAAAAGGCGCCTTGATCGGCGCCTTTTTCGTTGTCAGCTTACCTTGATCACAACCTTGCCAAACGCCCCCTTCGCCAGATGCTCATAGGCCTCGCGCGCCTGTTCGAACGGATACACATGGTCGATCACCGGCCGAATGTCGTGCTCGGCGAGGAACACGTTCATCCGGTCGAACGATGAACGCGGTGCCACCGCGATGCCGCGAATGGTGGTCTGGCGGAAGATCAGCGGCATCAGGTTCAGCTCGACAGTCTGCCCTGTCAGAAAGCCGATCTGCGCTATCCGCCCCGAGGCCTTGGTCGCTGCTACCGACTGATTGATGCCATTGCCTCCCGCCACATCAAGGAGCAGGTCCACACCCTTTCCCTCGGTGAGTTTCAGCACCTCGTCCGCCCAGTTCGGCGTGCTGCGGTAGTTGATACCGGCGACCGCACCCAGACGTTTTACCGCGTGCAGGTTTTCATCGCTGCTTGAGGTTGCGATGACTTTGGCGCCCAGCGCGGTGGCGATCTGCACGGCGAAGATCGATACGCCGCCGGTGCCCTGTACCAACACGGTCTGCCCCGGTTGAATAGCGCCGAAATCCACCAGCGCATACCACGCAGTAAGTGCGGCGATCGGCAGCGTCGCCGCCTCTTCATCGCTGATGTTGGCCGGCGCGCCGACGGCGCTGTCCTGATGAATGATCATGTACTCGGCGAGGCCACCGGGCAGCGGCGAACCGAAGCAGTAATCCGGCTCGTTCGGCCCCGGCTCGCCGTCAAGCCAGCGCGAGTACAGATGCGAATTGACCCGGTCGCCGACCTTGAAGCGTGTCACGCCGTCGCCGATCGCAACCACCGTGCCGACGGCATCGCTGACCGGAATCAACGGTTTTGGCACCATGTGCGGCTCATAGATGCCGTCAACGATCGCCTTGTCGCGAAAATTCAGCGACACCGCGCCGACCTTGACCAGCAGCTCGCCGGGCTTGGGTTGCGGCGTTTCCGTCTCCCCGAGTTGCAGATTGTCGAGCCCGAAATCTTTCAGTAACCATGCTTTCATGGTGAGTCTCCAAATGCGTTATTGGCCGCAAACCCTCAGCAGGTTTGCCTTGGGGCCATGATTGGCTTTTACACCAGCGCAATAAATGCTTGGAAACAGACAGGATTGTTCTATTCTCAGGCAACAAATCCAGATACTGAAGCTCAGCGGAAAAGTCATGGAATTACTGCAATCGATGCGCCTGTTCGCCCGGCTGGCGGAGCTGGGCAGTTTCACCAAAGCCGCCGAGTCGCTGGATATCGGCCGGCCGCAGGTCACTCGCTATATTCAGGAACTGGAAACATCGCTGGGCGTGCGCCTGTTCCAGCGCACTACGAGGAAAGTCGCACTCACCGCCGAGGGTGAACTTTTCTATCAGCGGGTACAGGAAATCCTCGCCGAGATCACCGCCGCCACCACGATGTTCGATCGCACCGGAGCCACGCTGTCCGGCCGCCTGCGCATCGATATCCCCACTGCGTTCGCGCAACTGGAATTCATCAAAAGCTTGCGCGAATTCACCGACACCTACCCCGGCATCGACATGGTGCTGGGCGTCACCGATCGTGCGGTTGATCTGGTCGGCGAAGGCATCGACTGTGCGCTGCGCATCGGCGAGCTGCCCGACTCAACCCTGATCGCCCGCCCTATCGCCTTGGCGACCATGGTCACCTGCGCCGCGCCCGAATACCTGCGCGACCACGGCACGCCGGAAACGCTTGGAGATCTGGCGAACCATCAAGGTGTGAACTTTCTCTCGGGCCAGAACAACCGCACCTTGCCCTGGCAGTTTTCAGTTGAGGGCAAACAGAAAAGCTACGTCAGCCGCAAAGGCATTACCGTCACCGAGTCGAACGCTTACGTGCAGTGTGGCGTGTCGGGCTTCGGCATTATCCAGGCGCCGGGCATCGCGGTCGCCGAGCATCTGGCTAGCGGTGCTCTGGTGGAAATTCTGCAACCGCTGCGCCCGACGCCTCGGCCGGTATCGCTGCTGTACCCGAGCCGCACGCATTTGCCGGCGCAGGTGCAGGTGTTTATCGAATGGTTGCAGGTGCGGTTTGTGCAGTTGTACGCGGGGTGGGTGGAAGGTTGAATCTGGCTTTATCGCGCAGTTTCTGCAGCGTGCGCACCTAAGACTTAACACTGATCCCGCGAGCAGCAAAGACTTCACGCGCAGCCGTTATACCGTTCAAGGCACTGGGAAACCCTGCGTATACGGTCATTTGCAAGATCACATCGACCACCGCCTCCGGTGTGCACCCGACGTTCAGGGCGCCGCCGATATGCACTTTCAGTTGTGGCTGGGCATTGCCCAATGCGGTCAGTGCCGCAACGGTTGCCAGCTCACGAGTGCAGTGATCGAGCCCGGGGCGGGCGAAGACATCGCCGTAGGCAAAACTCAGAATCCATTCCGCAAGCTCTGGAGCAGTATCCTTCAATGAATCAACCACTGCCTGACCAGGTCCGCCAGTAATCTGCGTCAGAGCGGCTTCTCCGCGCGCTCGACGATCAGTCATCTCCACGGGCGCTGCCACACTGGTCACGCTGGCGCCGATCAATGTGGCGGACAGCAAACGATTGAAACCGGGAAGTTTACGGATCATGGTGATGCTCCTTTTGCTCGAGTTGGTGGTAGATCTGAATCTTGTTATCCAGAACCTCCAGGGACTGGCTCAACTGGCTGATCTGCGCTTGCACGTCCCGGCGATGCTGCTCCAGAAGCTCGCGGCGTTCTGCCAGGGTCGAGTCGCCTGAACGGCGCAGTTCGGCATACCGCAGCATTTGCTGGATCGGCATTCCGGTCGCCTTCAGCCGGAGCAGAAACTCGGCCCACAGCACATCCTTCTCGGCGTACACCCGGTGGCCATTGCCACCGCGCCCAACCGGATCGAACAGCCCGATGCGCTCGTAATAGCGGATCGTGTGAGCGCTCAGATCAAGGCGTTTGGCCAACTTTGAAATTGTCAGTTCTGGATTCATGTCATCACCGTAAAGGTTTGAGTGCGCTCTAAGTCAATGGCTATTTTCCATCGTGCAGAATCAGGCAAATCGCCAACAGTATCCGCCTAACGCCGACACCGCCCTGCCCCCTAATCTGAACCCATGCAGAACACACCACTGCAACGGGTTAACCAGAGACTGATCTGAACGACCCGGACCTCAATCGAAATTTGACCGGAGTCACCGCCATGAAAACTGTAAGCCAACTGATCGCCGTCGCCACCTTCGCCCTCAGCGCCAGCGCATTCGCCGTACCGAGCAATCAGGAAGATCGTTTCTTCACCCAGGTCAGCGAACCACAGCAGACTGTTGCTGCCGATGGCTCGGAACGTACGCCCCAAGGCCAGGCTCTGGCTGAAAACGGCCGCAACCGCCTCGAGGAACACGGCCTGGTTGAAGACGGTTATGACAAGACCCCACAAGGCCAGGCCATCGCTGCCGACGGCTCAGACCGCACCCCGCTGGGTGAGGCCCTCGCCGCTGATGGATCGGACCGTACACCGGGTCGTCGCGCAGCTTAAGCGCGTGTTGCCGAGACAAGAAAAGTCCTGCGGGTTTGAAACCCGCAGGACTTTTCCTTTTTTTGAGGCAAGACCTGGAAAACCCTATTGATAGGAACAGGCAATACTTCGATCCGATTCGGCATCGTCCGCCAGCGTTATCCGCCCTAGCATGGCCTCTCCAATTGCCTCCAGGAGTACAAATCCATGAAGACCCTTTTCATCACCGGTGTCAGCAGCGGCTTCGGCCAGGCGCTGGCCAAGGAAGCGCTCGCTCAAGGTCACAGGATTATCGGCACAGTGCGCAGTGAATCCGCTCTGGCAGCCTTCGAAGCGCTGTCGCCCGAGCGCGCGCATGGGGTGGTGCTGGACGTTACCGATTTCGATGCCATCGATGGGGTGGTTGCGGCTGTGGAGGATCGTCACGGCCCGGTGGACGTGCTGGCCAACAACGCAGGTTATGGCCATGAGGGGATTTTCGAAGAGTCCTCTCTGGAAGAAATGCGCCGCCAGTTCGACGTCAATGTGTTCGGCGCGGTGGCGGTGACCAAGGCTTTCGTCCCGTATTTCCGCCGGCGCCGCGCGGGGCATATCCTCAATATCACTTCGATGGGCGGCCATATCACCATGCCCGGGATCGCGTACTACTGCGGCAGCAAGTTCGCTCTGGAGGGGATTTCTGACACCTTGAGCAAGGAGCTTGCGCCCTTCAATATTTTTGTCACCGCTGTGGCGCCGGGATCGTTTCGCACCGACTGGGCAGGCCGCTCGATGCAGCGCACGCCTCGTAGTATCAGTGATTACGACGCAAGCTTCGATCCGGTGCGCAAGGCCCGGAAGGAGAAAAGCGGCCATCAGTTGGGCGATCCGCAGAAAGCTGCACGGGTCATGCTGACGATCATCGACAGTCCAAACCCGCCGGCTCACCTGCTATTGGGCAGTGATGCGCTGGCGCTGGTGCGTGACAAATTGCAGCGCACGGCGGAGAGTATTGAGCAATGGGCAGCGCTTAGCCGCTCGACGGATGGCTGAAGGATCAAAAGCACCCTCACCCCAGCCCTCTCCCGGAGGGAGAGGGAGCCGATCGCGGGTGGATTCAACTCCTGAGCCTGCCTCGAAGATTTCCGCAGGGCTTATTACTCTAGAACAGCGCGGTCAGCATTCGGCGCGATATTTCAGGTCGGCAGATCCCGATCAAACACCACGGTCAGTCCCCTCTCCCTCTGGGAGAGGGCTAGGGTGAGGGCTCTGTCTGACACCCCGCCAATCAGCCAGACAGGTTCAAACCCGCCTTTTCACAAGGAAACCCACAGCCCATGCCGAAACCGAAAGACCCGCTCACAACGCGCATGGTCCAGCTAATGAGCCAGCTCGCCCCGCTGGAAGGTTACAACCTGAGCCCGCTGGACGATGTGCGTTTCCTGCGTTCCAATCGACCGCTGACCCGCACGCCGGTGTTGTACGAGCCGGGCATCGTCATCCTTTGTCAGGGGCGTAAACGCGGTTATCTCGGCGATGAAATCTACGTCTACGACGCTCAGCATTATCTGGTGGTGTCGGTGCCGGTACCCTTCACCATGGAAACCGACGCCAGCGAAGCCGAGCCAATGCTCGCGGTGTACGTGCGCCTGGATTTCGCTTTGGCTGGCGAGCTGATCCAGCAAGTGGACGAGCGGTGGGATTTCACCACAGCGCACCCGATGGGCATGTACGCCTCGCCGCTCGACGAACCGCTACGCCGGTCAACCCTGCGTTTTCTTGAAGTGATGAGCGACGATGCCGACGCGCAAATCCTCGGTCCGGCGATGCTGCGCGAGCTCTACTACCGCATCCTCACCGGCGAACAAGGCGGCACCCTGCGTGCCGCCATCGCCCAGCAAGGTCAGTTCGGCAAAGTGACCCGCGCCATCCACAAGATCCACAGCTGTTATCACCAGCATCTCGACGTAGAAACCCTGGCCGAGGAAGCGCAGATGAGCGTGCCGAATTTTCATCTGCACTTTCGCAAGGTCACCGACTCCTCGCCGATGCAGTATCTGAAGTCGACGCGGCTGCACCAGGCGCGATTGCTGATGCTGCGTAACGACCTGACCGCGGCAAAAACTGCATTTCTGGTCGGCTACGAAAGCGCCTCGCAATTCAGCCGCGACTTCAAACGCCTCTTCGGCCGCACACCGCTAGCGGAAGTTGCGTGGATGAAACAGGCCTATGCGCTGCCGGCACCGACGACTGCTTCGCCGTTTGTGTCGTCGCACTGACTTCACCCGCGTATTGAACACACAGAAATTCACATTGAAGGGAAGAAAGTGAATCTTAGAGCTGAGATCGAAAACGCATTTGGACCCCAGGCATTCGCCCGCCCGCTTTTCTATTCCTGGCCGGGAGGATTGCGTTTCGAACTCTCCGAAACGGGCGGAATGATCGAGCAATTCCTGACCGCTATGCGCAAATCCATAACCATCTGCGGCGACGTTTTCCAAGGGGACGAATCGTTTGTCGCATGCCTGCGCATTCATTCCGGTCGCAATCGATTCGCCCATCGCAGTACTCTTCGCGCCCTTAAATCTGCTGGCATCGATACTCCATCAGCGCTGTGCATCTGGAGCGAAGAAATAGATAACGAGGAATGGTTCAGTGAGGAAGAGCCGGAATATTGGGTCAACGTCGCCTTCGAAGCGTCTGTGGCGAGCATTCAAGCATTACTCTGGTGCGCATTGGCCAAGGACTTCGGTGCTATCCAACCGCGTGCGAACTGTGCTGTCTACCTGTTCAATCTGCCCAAGCGAGTCATGGTCTTTCCCTATGACGACCGAGGCATGGACGTGGTTGGAGCCAACACCGAACTACTTTTGCAGCTTTATCAACGACATCATGCCTGGTTGCTCGACCATGACCGCGCAGCGATGGAAGCCACATTCGGCAGGCTGAAACGTTAG
The DNA here is from genome assembly GCF_004307525.1 of Pseudomonas sp. Sample_21. NCBI lineage: Bacteria > Pseudomonadati > Pseudomonadota > Gammaproteobacteria > Pseudomonadales > Pseudomonadaceae > Pseudomonas > Pseudomonas sp. Sample_21. The sequence goes on from NZ_RCNZ01000079.1 coordinate 146,027, forward strand.
GTGAACGCTATCGTTTCAACTTCTTCGCCATGATGATCGTGCGCTCCGTCTGATGAAACTCATCTCTGATTTTCTTGAAGCCGAGCGAAGCATAGAAGCCTTCTGCGGTGACTGAGGAAGGAACGCGCAGCAGATTGAAACCTGTGTCCATGGCGAGTGATTGAATGCTCTTCATCAGCTGTCTTCCGACACCCATTCCTTGAAAGTCCGGGTCGACAAAAACGCTTCGAACAACGTCTCGATCGAGACTTGCCGTTGCGACGATTTGACTGTCGAGCGTAGCGACCAGCACCTGACGCTCAGTCAAAAAACGAAGGATCTTCGAGGGCGAAAAACTTTCAATCACTCGATCGATGATTTCGGGAGGATAGTCCCGAGCATTGCTCTCACGGAGCGTCTTGATGATCGTTTCACTGATAGCCGATGCATCCGCATCTCTCGCGATGTGAATTTGAATATCCACCCAGTAGCTCCTTGCTTGTCCGCTCCGTGTACAGCACTTATCGCAGCAAATTCCCCATCCGCATAGTGCTTGCCCCCTTCTGTGTTTCCCCGCCCAATCAAACAGGTCAGCCACCTGCATCAGGATGGGATCATGAACACCACGGCCATTCCCGAAGGTTTCACACCATTCACCCGCAGCAGTCCGTTGCTGGATCTGCTCGGCCCGATCTACGCCAGAGGCCACGGCCTGCAATTGGAACTGGGCTTGCTGACCGACTCCCGCCACGCCAATGGTCGCGGCACTTTGCATGGTGGTGTATTGGCGACTTTGGCCGATGTCGGGATGGGCTACGCCATGGCCTTTTCCAGCGATCCGCCGCAGCCGTTGATTACGGCGAGCATGACCCTGGATTATCTCGGGGCGGTGCAAATCAACGAGTGGCTCGAAGTGCGTCTTGAACACTCCAAAAAGGGCCGCCAACTGGCGTTTGCTGGCGTCAGTCTGCACGTAGGTGAGCGAACGGTCGCGCGCGCCAGTGCCGTGTTCGCGGTGCCGCTGAGCTGAAGCGCGAAACCTCAGTCTGACGCTTCAGAATCATCCCGCGCTGGAACAGGAATTTGCCATGAGGGTTTCTTGCCGACCTGGCTATCGAACGTGCGTCGCGCTTGGCGGAAACCCTCGACGTTTTCCACCACCCAAGTCCAGATCGGCGACATCCGCACCAGCAAGCCCATGCCCAATGGCGTCAGCTCGTACTCGACGTGCGGCGGCACCTGGTCGAGCTCGCGCCGGGTCAGCAGGCCGTCGCGTTCCAGTGCACGCAGGGTTTTGGTCAACATGCGCTGAGTCACGCCGGTCATCTGCCGTTTGATCTCGGCGTGACGCATCGTGCCGTACACCCCCAAGGCATGCAGGATGCCCAAAGACCAGCGACTGCCGGCGTGCGCGAGCACTTCGCGGCGCACGCCATCATCGTCTCGTCTGAGCGTCTGGCAGATTGCTTCTGCCTCACTGAGCGCTTGCTGATCAGTCATTTCTTCCCCTGGTATCACGCGTGTGCCTTCTTCTGAGTGCTGCCCGATCGTGCCAGCATTTGCCGATCTTACATGCAGATCTCAGGAGACATCATGACCGAATCGAACCACCCTTCCCCGCAATCCATTCTCGTCCTGGGCGCAGGTGAGCTCGGCCTGCCGGTTTTGCGCAACCTTGCGCGAGTGGCAAAGCGCTCGCCCGGCAGCACGATCAGCGTCCTGCTCAGGGCCTCGACGATCGACAGTCAGTTGCCGGCAAAGAAAGCCGAAATCGATGAACTGCGCAGTCTCGGCGTGCAGATGGTGGCGGCAGATCTGGTCAACGATTCGATCGACCAACTGGCCGAAGTCTTCGCACCTTTCGATGCCGTCATCGGCTGCGCCGGCATGGTCGCTGGTCGTGAGACGCCGATGAAGCTGGCGACCGCTGCGCTCAAGTCGGGCATCAAACGCTACTTTCCCTGGCAGTTTGGCGTGGACTTCGAAGTGATCGGCCGGGGCAGTCCGCAGGATCTGTTCGATGCTCAGCTCGACGTGCGCGAACTGCTGCGCGCGCAGGACAAAACCGAATGGGTGATCATCTCGACCGGCATGTTTACCAGTTTCCTCTTCGAGCCGGTGTTTGAAGTCGTTGATTTCGACAACGACACCGTTAACGCCCTGGGCAGCCTGGACACCAGCGTGACGCTGACGACCCCGGACGACATCGGCAAACTGACTGCAGAAATCGTTTTCTTCGAACCGCGTTTTCGCAACGAGATCGTGTATCTGTCGGGCGACACGCTGACCTATGAACAGGTCGCGGGCCTTCTCGAACGCGTGCTCGGACGGCCCTTCAAGCGTAACGTCTGGACAGTGCCGCACCTGATGCAGGAACTGGAAAAAGACCCCACTCACCACATCAAAAAATACCGCGCTGTATTCGCCCAAGGCCGAGGTGTGGCGTGGCCGAAAGCGGGCACGTTCAATGAGCAGCAGACGATACAGGTCACGACGGCCGAGCAGTGGGCGCGGGAAAATCTTGCGAACGAGTGAAAGCAGATTTTGCGCAGCGGGGCGTTGTGGGCGCTTTATACTCCTGCAAGCACCAGCTCCGCTGCCCGCTCACCAATAACGACGCACGGCGCCATCGTGTTGCCAACGGTGATGCGCGGCATGATCGAGGCATCTGCAACGCGCAGCCCGTCGATCCCGTACACGCGTAATTGGTGGTCAACCACCGACAGCGCATCGCGGCCCATTTTTGCCGTACACGACAGGTGCCAGTAGGTCATCGCCGAGTTGCGGATGAACTGTTCCATAGCGCGGTGTTCTCTCGGCCCGGGCACGACTTCGCGCTTGATCAGCCCATCGAAGGCCTGGCTGTTGCCGAGCGCCCGGCACAGTTCGATCGACGCATGGGCTGCGGCCATGTCCTCGGGCTCGCTCAGGGAGTTCGGCTCAATGATCGGTGCATCCAGCGGCCCTGCACCTGACAACCGCAAGCGTCCGCGACTGGCAGGTCTGGCCAGCCCGGCGAACATGGTCCAGCCATGCTCCGGCGGCTCGATGGCGACCTCAGGCGGAGACGGTACCGCGAATGCCAGCTGACACTGCAAAAGATCCGGGGCTTCCAGGCGACTGTCGCTTTTCCAGTACAAGGTGGTTTCGCATCCGCTGCCAGCGACCGCTTGGGGTTGTTGGTATTCCCACGTGCAGCCGAAAGCCAGATGATCCTGCAAATTTTCGCCGACACCGGGTAAATGAACGACCGGTGCGATGCCGTGTTTTCGCAGTTCATCCGCCGGGCCGATGCCCGACTGCATGAGCACTTTCGGTGATTGCACCGCGCCCATGGACAGAACGACTTCAGCTGCGGCATGAAAGCGGCACCGCTCGCCGGCGGTCAACACTTCGACACCGACGGCCCGGGTGCCGACCAGCAACACGCGGGTCACCAACGCCCCGGTCAGCACCGTCAGGTTCGGACAGTGCAAGCGTGGCCGGATGTAGGCGTCGTAAACCGACTCGCGCTTGCCCTGTTTGATGCGCAAGTCGGTGACAGCGATCCCTCCTGCCCCTTCCATCATCTCGCCATTGGGGCTGTCGAATCGGGGGATGCCCAGATCGCCGGCCGCCTCCAGCGTTGCCAACGCAAGGGGTTGAGGTGTAGCCGGCTGCTCGACATGTACCGGCCCACCTGAACCACGCCGGGTGGCGTCCGGGCTGCCTTGCCAGTTTTCGATCCTGCGGTAGTAATCGAGCACCGATGCGTAGCCCCAGGCCGGGTCGCCAGACTCGGCAGCAAAATGCTCCCAATCGGCGCGATGGCCGCGCGACCAGACCATCACGTTGATGCTCGAACCTCCGCCGAGCCCCTTGCCCATGCTCAGCGGGAGCCGGCGACCGTTCAAGCGTGGATCGGCTTGGCCCTCGAATGCCCAGTCGCGCGTGGAGCCGAGGTTCAGCGGCCATTGCGCCGGTTCTGTCACCTCGGGGCCAGAATAGTCTTCGCCGGCCTCAATCAGCAGAACCCGTGCGCCTGACTCATCGGCAAGCCGCGCAGCGACCACGCAGCCCGACGTGCCGGCACCACAGACAATGAAGTCATAGTCGTGATCGCTTTGAGGGTTCATACGCCCGCTCCCCTTCGATGCCGCGATCACTGCTCAGCAACGCTGTGCACGGCCTTGAGAATCACTGCGGCGACCTCGGCCGGCTGCGATTGCTGCGGGACATGGCTGGCGTGCACCTCTGCAAGGGTCGCACCGATACGCTTGGCGGCAGAACGCTGGACGTCGGGATGAATCATCCGGTCTTCGGTAGCGAGCAGGTACCAGGACGGCTTGGTTTTCCAGGACGAAACGGTGGTTTTATCTTCGAAAGCCGAGGCCTTGATCGGCCCTTGCGTGGCAGTCATGACGGCAGTTTGCGCGGCCGGCAGATCCTGAGCGAAGTCCTTGGCCATGCCTTCAGCGGTGAGATAGAGGAAGCCGTTACCGTCAGCCTTGATCTGACTGATGCCCGGCGGCGTCGGCGCGCCTTTACCCTGTTCGCCACTGGTTTGCCCGGCCTCTGGCGCGAAGGCGGCGACATACACCAGCGCGCTGACTTTCTGGTCGTTACCGGCTTCGGTGATCACCGTGCCGCCCCACGAGTGACCGACCAGCACCACTTTGCCCTGCTGGTTGTTCAGCACGCGGCGCGTGGCGGCAACGTCGTCGGCCAGCGAGGTGAGCGGGTTTTGCACAACGGTCACGGCCACGCCTTTGGCTTGCAGCAGTGGCACGACTTTGGCCCAGTCGGAACCGTCAGCGAAGGCGCCGTGTACGATCACCACCGAAGGCGTTGTATCCTGCGCGTGGCTGGCGCCAGCCATGAAGGTACTGGCCAGGGCAAAGGCGACGGTGGCGAATTTCGATTTGATTGTTTTCATTGGATGAGCTCCTGTTCGGGAGTTCAGATTCTGCTGACTGGCCTGCGTTGTGGGCATCGGTCAATTATCCGACCCCGAGGCATTTTTCATGGATAGTGGCTTGCAACTGGACATCTCACTGGACGGCGCATTGGCAACCATCGCCCAGGTCGGTGACCTCAGCATGGGGCAACCGCTCGGTCATTCCCGGCGCGTTGCCGCTTTGGCGCGGATGCTCGCGCAGGCATGCCACGGCGCCGGTGAGCATTTGCAGGTTGCAGAGCAGATTGCCTTGCTGCGCTGGTCTGGGTGCACGGCCAACGCCGAAGGCTTTGCCGACCTGCTGGGCGACGACGTCGATGGTCGCCGCGCAATGCTCGATCTGACCCTGGGCAATGAACAGATGAACGCGGTGCATCAGGCAACCCCGCTGGCCGTGGTGCACTGTGAAGTGTCCGGTGCAATCGCCAAAACCCTCCAGCTCGGGGCCGCCGTTGAGGCGGGCCTGTGTCGAGTGTTCGAAACTTACGACGGCACTGGCCGACCACTGGGCGTAAGTCATGAGCACATCCCGGAAGTCGCCTATCAGGTGGTCATGGCCGGAGATCTGGACATTCTCACCCGCGCCCATGGCCTGGACGCGGCGCTGCGCTGGATCAGCGAGCAGTCGGATCGGCGCTACCCTGCGTCGCTGGTGTCGTTGCTGGTGGCTAATGCCAAGGACTGGCTGGCGGATCTGGAAACGCTTTGCACAAAAGTTGAACCCGCGCCTGAGCAGCGTCATGTCTCACTGACTTTGGTCGGAGACATCATTGACTTGAAGCTGCCATGGCTGGCCGGGCATTCGCGTCAGGTCGCCCATGTCGCCGTGGAAGCTGCGCGCCTGTGGGGGCTGGATGAGCCGACTTTGGCAAACATTGGCAAGTCCGCGCTGATTTACGGTCTCGGCCGCGCAGCCGTTTCCAATCACCTATGGAATAGCCCAGGGCCGCTGCCCTACGGTGCGGCAGAGCGAGTGCGCCTGGTGCCTTACTGGACGCAACAGGCGCTCAGGCCGGTAATGGAACTGGCCGCGCCCGCCGAGATAGCCACCCACGCGTATGAACGGCTCGATGGCAGCGGCTATTTTCGCGGCGTGGCGGGTGATGCACTGAATGCCGAACATCGGCTGTTCGCCACCTCGGTCGCCTGGGTAGCGTTGGGGCAAGCCCGGCCATGGCGATCAGCCCACGACGAAACCGCAGCAGCCACGCTACTCAAACAGGATGCCGGCCGTGGTCTGTTCGATAACGATGTCTGCGAAGCGGTCATTGCTGCCGCCACTGGCGAGCGTCGCCTGCGGCAACCCAAGCCTTCGCTGCTGACAGCCCGTGAGTGCCGCATTCTTCTGGAAATCAGCCGCGGCGCCAGCAACAAACAAGTCGCGCAACTGTTGGCTATCAGTCCGAGCACGGTACGTACGCACATGGAAAGCATCTTTCGCAAACTGCAATGTTCGACCCGGGCAGCCGCCACCCTGAAGGGGCTGACACTGGGCTTGATCGCCTGAGCCCTGCGCCGGGTCAAACCTGATCAGCCTGCCTGGCGCGAGCCAGTTCGATGAATGCCCTGGCGGCCGCAGAGGGATTGCGGCGGTTCGGGTAGTACAGGCACAACCTGTCTCGGGGCGGGGTCCAGTCCTCGAGTACCTGCACGAACTCGCCGCTGCGGATTTCGTCACGAACGTCCTGCTCCATGAAAAAGCCCAGCCCCATGCCCGCCTGCACCGCGACCTTGACCACACTCGATTCATCCAGCGTAAGCGGACCGTTCACATCCAGACGGGTAACTTCTCCGTCCCGTTCGAAATACCAAGGGAAAATCGCCCCGTTCGGCAGTCGCACGCGGACGCATCGATGACCGGGCAGATCGGACGGCGTGCGCGGTTTGCCGTGTTGTGCAAAATACCCCGGCGAACCGACCACCGCGTAACGTTGCGGCGGGCCGACAGGCACCACAATCACGTCGTTGGGCACCAGGCCTGCCGAGCGCACGCCGAAATCGAAGCCGTCAGCCACGATATCCACCAGCCGGCCTTCGGTTACAAGGTCAATATGCACTTTCGGATGCTGCTGCAAAAACTCGATCACCAGTGGCAGCAACGCCGAACGCGCAGCACTGGCGAAGGCGTTGATGCGCAACGTGCCCGAGGGCCCGGCGTTCTGCGAGCGCACTGCGTCGAGTGCCGCACGCAAATCCTGCAAGGCTGGCCCCACCTGTTCGAGAAACACTCTCCCCGCTTCGGTGATGGCGACGCTGCGGGTGGTGCGGTTGAACAGGCGCGATTCGAGGCGCGCTTCCAGTTGCGCAATGGTGTTGCTCAGCGCGGTGGTGGAGACGTCGAGATCAATGGCGGCCTGGCGAAACGACCCCCTTCGCGCCACGGCTATGACGGCGTCCAGTTCATTGAGGGCCAAGCGATCCTGAACCATGGATTGTCCTGATTTCCGGGATAGGTCATTAAGTTTTGTCCCAGTTGAACAAACTATCTGCGGCCCAGCAAGATGACTCCAGTTAATCAATCAGGAGTCAGCCAATGAACCTTCAACATCCCGCCGTCGTGCAGACGTATGTCACGGTCATCGACGAGAAAGAAATCTACGACGCGATCCATCAATTCCGAGCGCTGGAGATCTCGCCATGCTGAATTCAGGATTGACTGGCAAGCGGGTCCTCGTCACTGGCGGCACCAAGGGAATCGGCAAAGCAGTGGTCGAGTGGTTCCTGGCCGAGGACGCAAAGGTCATCACTTCGGCTCGGCAAGTGGACGTCGAAATGCCGGGCGCACTGCTGGTTGCGGCTGATCTTTCGACCCGGGAAGGTTGTGACGTACTCATCGCAGCGGTCCAACAGCAACTGGGCGGCGTCGACATAGTGGTTCATGTCCTGGGTGGCTCGTCGGCCCCCGGTGGTGGTTTTTCAGCGCTGGACGAGGAGCAGTGGCAACGCGAGCTCAATCTGAATTTGCTGCCAGCGGTGCGCCTCGATCGCGCCCTGCTCCCGGGCATGCTTGAGCGTCGGGATGGCGTGGTGATCCATGTCACCTCCATCCAGAGTCGACTGCCACTGCCGGAATCCACCACAGCGTACGCGGCGGCCAAGGCTGCGCTGTCGACCTACAGCAAGAGCCTGTCGAAAGAGGTGTCGCCCAAAGGGGTCCGTGTGGTTCGGGTTTCCCCGGGCTGGGTCGAAACCGAAGCATCGGTGGCATTCGCCGAGCGACTCGCGCAGGAGGCAGGCACTGACTATCAGGGTGGCAAGGACATCATCATGCAAGCCTTGGGCGGTATCCCGCTCGGCCGCCCATCGACGCCAGCTGAAGTGGCTGAGCTGATCGGGTTTGTGGCGTCGCCGCGAGCGGCTTCGATCACAGGAAGTGAATTTGTGATCGACGGCGGGACCATCCCGACAATCTAGCCGGCAGTTTGCGGGTCAGGGATGACTCGCTGAATCCGACCGGCACCCTTACATCCGATGCTGCTCCAGCAAAAAATCCACAAACAAGCGCACCCGCACCGGCATCGCCGCGCCGCCGACGAACACCGCATGAATCGGTTCCTCATCGCCCGGGTTGAACGCTTGCAGCAGCGGGATCAGCGCGCCGCGCTGCAAGTCTTCCCTGACGGTGAACTCGCCAATGCGCGCAACGCCTGCGCCGAGTCTGGCGAACTGGGCCAGTGCTTCGCCGCTGCTGCATTCGATGTTGCCGCTGACTTTCAGCGAGAACTCCTTGCCGTCGCGGATAAACGGCCAGTTGGCTTCGGCGCGGCGGAAGTTGAAGCGCAGGCAGTTGTGCTTGAGCAGGTCTTCCGGTTCGAGAGGTGTGCCGTGGCGTTTCAGGTAATCGGACGATGCGACCACGACTTGGCCGGTGTGGCCGAGCCGGCGCGCGGTGAGCGGGCTGTCGGGCAGATGGCCGAAGCGGATGGCGACGTCCGCCTGACCGGCAAGGATGTCGACTACTTCGTCGCCAAGGCTGAGGTCGACGACGATGTTCGGGTAACGGGCGGTGAAGGCTGCGACCAGCGGCACAATGGTCAGCCGTCCATGGCCAAGGGCGGCACTGACACGCAAGCGGCCCTTGGGTACGCCTTGGTCGGTAATGGCCCCTTCCACTTCGTCCATGTCGGCGAGAATCCGCCGGGCACCGCGCAGGAAGGCCTCGCCCTCGGCGGTAAACGTCAGCGCGCGGGTGGTGCGCAGCAGCAAGCGGGTGCCAAGTCGTTGTTCAGCGCGGGCGATGATCCGACTGACCGCCGAAGGCGTCAGCCCCAACGCACGCGCAGCCGCTGAGAGGCTGCCCTCCTGCGCCACGGTGACGAACACGCTCATTTCCCCTGACCTGCCGTTGAAGTCCATTCGTGCCTCTTACGCAAAGGTGATTGCCAAAATCGCCATCTACCGTCTGAAAACGATGGATCGTAGCATTGGCGGCATAGATGAGGAGACTTTCCATGCGTATCAATCCACCACTTGTTGCACTCGCTGTCGGCGCCTTTGGCATCGGCGTCACCGAGTTCGCGCCGATGGGCATGTTGCCCGGCATCGCCGCCGATCTCGGCGTTTCCATTCCCGCTGCGGGGTTGCTGGTCAGTGCCTACGCCTTGGGCGTGCTGCTCGGCGCGCCGCTGATGACCCTGACCACTGGCAAGATCCCGCGGCGCTATCTGCTGATCGGGCTGATGGCGATTTTCACCCTGGGTAACCTGATGTCGGCGCTGGCTACCGACTACTACAGCCTGATGGTCGCCAGGGTGATCACCTCGCTCAATCACGGCGCATTCTTTGGGGTCGGCTCTGTGGTCGCCGCCAGTGTGGTCGCGCCGGAAAAACGTGCCGGCGCCGTGGCGGCGATGTTCATGGGCCTGACCTTGGCGACCATCGGCGGCGTGCCGCTGGCGGCGTGGTTTGGTGAGCTGTTCGGCTGGCGCACGGCGTTCTGGGGCATTACCGGTCTCGGCGTGCTGACCATGATCGCCTTGTGGTTCGCCCTGCCCAATCTGAAAGCAGAGCAAGGCGCGGGTGCACTGGCGGAAATACGAGTATTGGGCCGCGGTCCGGTGCTGGCCGCACTGGCCCTGACCGTGGTCGGCTCGAGTGCGATGTTCACCGTGTTCACCTACATCGCGCCGATTCTCAGCAGCGAAACCCACGCCTCAGCCGCGTTCATCACCGCCATGCTGGTGTTGTTCGGAATCGGTTTGACGCTGGGCAATATGTGGGGCGGCAAGGCTGCCGACCGCTCGATCGACCGCACCCTGATCGTGTCGCTGAGCGCATTGATTGTGGTGTTGCTGGCGTTCACGGTGCTGATGCGCTGGCCGCTGCCGGCCGCCGTGGCCATTCTGATCTGGGGTATCGCCAGCTTCGCTCTGGTGCCGCCGCTGCAGATGCGCGTGATGGAAGCCGCCAAGGACGCGCCGAATCTGGCTTCGGCGGTGAACATCGGCGCGTTCAATTTCGGCAACGCGATCGGCGCGGCGCTGGGTGGCGCGGTGATCAATGCCGGGCTGGGTTATCCGGCGATTTCCCTGGCCGGCGCGGCGATGGCTGGTCTGGGCCTGCTGATGGTGCTGACGTTCGCCTGGCGCTCCAGAGCCAGTGCCGCTGCGCTGGCGTAAGTCTTCGCAGCGCTACGCCCCGCCCTGCTGATATTCGCGGGGCGTGCAGCCGAACTCGCGACGAAACACCGTGTGCAGATATTGCGCAGACTTGAAGCCGCAGGCCTGGGCAATGTCGGCAATCGCAGCATCGGTGTTCTTCAAACCGCTGGTAGCCGCCGCCAGTTTGAAACGCAGAATCTCGTCATGCACGCTGCAACCGCGCTCGGCGCGGAAATGCGCTTCCAGCGATGAGCGCGACACCCCGACATAGGCCGCCACTTGCGCGGTCTTGATGCCCTGACAGGCATATTGGCGGATGAACAGCAGCGCTTGCATGACGTAGGGATTGCCCAGTGGTTGGTGCAGGCTCGACACCTGCACGTTGACCGCGTCCGGCGGAATCAGAATCTGCGTACCGGTGGACGGCATGCCGTGGAGCATCTGGTGCAGCAATTGCGCGGCGGTGCGGCCCATGGTTTCGGTGCCCTGAATCACCGAACTCAGCGGTACGCGAGTCAGGCTGCGGGTCAGCGGGTCGTTGTCGATGCCGATCAGCGCGACCTGCTCCGGCACGGCAATGCCGGCGGTCAGGCAGGCTTGCAGCAACTGCCGGGCACGGGCGTCGCTGACGGCGATGATGCCGATCGGTTTGGGCAGGCTGTGCAGCCAGGCGATCAGTTGTTCGACGGCGCTGTCCCACAGCGGGGCGCTGGTGCCCATGCCGCGATAGATCTCGGCGTGGAGGCCGTCGCGTTGCATCAGTTTGCGAAAGGCTTTTTCCCGCTCCTGCGCCCAGCGATTGGCCTGCGCCTCGGGCAGGCTGAAACAGGCAAAGCGCTGCAACCCCGCCTCGACCAGATGCGAGTAAGCCAGAGTGATCAATGCGTTGTTATCGGTGGCGACATAGGGAATCGCTTTCGGATAGGCGCGTGCATCCTCGTAGGAACCGCCCACCGCCACCACCGGCAAATGAATGTCGGCCAGCGCCTCGCCGATCAGCGGATCGTCAAAGTCGGCAATGATCCCGTCACCCTGCCAGCGCTCGATGCCTTTCAAGCGGCAGAGAAAATCCTCTTCCAGAAACAGGTCCCAGGAAGCGCGGGTGCTGCTCAGGTAATTGCCGATGCCGCTGATGATGCCACGGTCGTAGATCTTGCTGCCGTTGAACAACAGGGCGATGCGGTGCACGGGCGGTAGGCTCTTCATTCAGTATCCGGATTTTGCGTCAAGCCATTCGCGAGCAGGCTCGCTCCCATACGGGTTATGTGAACAACACGAATCAAATGTGGGAGCGAGCCTGCTCGCGAAAGCGGCCTCAAATTATTTTTGTTCCGGGCCGCCATGTCGCGGCGACGATGGACACAGACTAGGCCTGCGAGCGCTGAAGCTCAATACGCAAAATCGCACTCGCAGTTGAGGCTTTTCATAATCAGCGGGCACGGGGCCGTTGCTAGTATCGAGACACCGCCAAGAACAACAAGGACAAGGTCCATGCAGTATTTCCCCAATATCGAGCCGGTTCGCTACGAAGGCCCGAACAGTGATTCGCCCCTCGCTTTCCGCCACTACGACGCCGACAAACTGATCCTCGGCAAACCCATGCGTGAACACCTGCGCATGGCCGCCTGCTACTGGCACACCTTCGTCTGGCCGGGCTCCGATGTGTTCGGTGCCGGCACCTTCAAACGCCCGTGGCAACGCAGTGGCGAACCGATGGAACTGGCTATCGGCAAGGCTCAAGCCGCATTCGAGTTCTTCAGCAAACTGGGCATCGATTACTACTGCTTTCACGACACGGACGTCGCCCCCGAAGGCAACTCGCTGAAGGAGTACCGCGAACACTTCGCGCAAATGGTCGACCGCCTCGAACAGCATCAGGAACAAAGCGGCATCAAGCTGCTCTGGGGCACCGCCAACTGCTTCAGCAATCCGCGTTTTGCCGCCGGTGCCGCGAGCAATCCCGATCCGGAAGTGTTCGCCTGCGCCGCCGCGCAAGTGTTCAGCGCGATGAACGCCACCCATCGCCTCAAGGGTTCCAACTACGTGCTGTGGGGCGGTCGTGAAGGCTACGAAACCCTGCTCAACACCGATCTGAAACGCGAGCGCGAACAACTCGGGCGTTTCATGCGCATGGTGGTCGAGCACAAGCACAAGATCGGTTTCACCGGCGACCTGCTGATCGAGCCCAAGCCGCAGGAGCCGACCAAGCACCAATACGATTACGACAGCGCCACGGTGTTCGGCTTCCTCCAGCAGTACGGCCTGGAGAAGGAAATCAAGGTCAACATCGAGGCGAACCACGCGACCCTGGCCGGCCACAGCTTTCATCACGAAATCGCCACCGCCGCCTCGCTGGGAATTTTCGGCAGCATCGACGCCAACCGTGGCGATCCGCAGAACGGCTGGGACACCGACCAGTTCCCCAACAGCGTCGAAGAAATGACCCTGGCGACCTATGAAATCCTCAAGGCCGGCGGTTTCAAGAATGGCGGTTTCAATTTCGACTCCAAGGTGCGCCGGCAGAGCCTCGACGAGATCGACCTGTTCCACGGTCACGTTGGCGCCATGGACGTTCTGGCCTTGTCGCTGGAACGTGCCGCCGCGATGGTCGAGAACGATCAACTGCAAACCCTCAAGGATCAACGCTACGCCGGCTGGCGTCAGCCGTTCGGGCAAGCGGTGATGGCGGGCGACTTCAATCTCGAGTCGCTGGCCGAGCACGCGTTCAGCAACGAGCTGAACCCGCAAGCCGTCAGCGGCCGCCAGGAAATGCTCGAAAACATCGTCAACCGTTACCTGTATCGCTGATCGCCAAGGGAAGCTGCCGACGCAAAAACGCTGTGACAATTGCACGACAATTCTGTGCCTGCTGCGTCGGCAGATTCTCTACAGTTCTACCAGCCCGATTCATCGTCAGGCCGTGTCTTTCCAACAAAAATAAAAGGACGCACCACCATGAAGAACTTGAAACGTACGCTGTTGGCCAGTGCCCTGGCGTTGTTGGCCCTGCCGGTAATGGCCGACGCTACCCACCCGAAAATCGGTTTTTCCATTGACGATCTGCGTCTGGAACGCTGGTCGCGCGATCGCGATTACTTCGTCGCGGCGGCAGAAAAAATGGACGCCAAAGTCTTCGTGCAATCGGCGGACGCCAACGAGCAGAAGCAGATTTCGCAGATCGAAAACCTCATCTCTCGCGGCGTCGATGTAATCGTCATCGTGCCGTTCAACGCGACAGTGCTGACCAACGCCGTGGCCGAGGCGAAGAAAGCCGGAATCAAAGTGGTGTCTTACGACCGGCTGATTCTCAACGCCGATGTCGACGCCTATATCTCCTTCGATAACGAAAAGGTCGGCGAAATGCAGGCCGGCGGCGTGCTGAAAGCGGCGCCCAAGGGCAATTACTTCTTGCTGGGTGGCGCGCCCACCGACAACAACGCCAAGATCCTCCGTGAAGGCCAGATGAAAGTGCTGCAACCGGCCATCGACAAGGGCGATATCAAGATCGTCGGCCAGCAGTGGGTCAAGGAATGGAACCCGACCGAAGCGCTGAGCATCGTCGAAAACGCCCTGACCCGTAACAACAACAAAATCGACGGCATCGTCGCCTCCAACGACGCTACCGCTGGCGGCGCCATCCAGGCACTGGCCGCGCAGCAACTGGCCGGCAAGGTGCCGATTTCCGGTCAGGACGCCGACCTCGCAGCCGTCAAACGCGTGATCGCCGGCACGCAAACCATGACCGTGTACAAACCACTGAAACTCATCGCGTCCGAAGCGGCCAAGCTCTCGGTGCAACTGGCGCGCAACGAAAAACCGGCCTACACCTCGCAGTACGACAACGGCAGCAAAAAGGTCGACACCATCCTGCTCACGCCAACGCCGTTGACCAAGGACAACATCGACTTGCTCGAACAGGACGGCTTCTACACCAAGGCGCAGATTGCCGGGCAGTGATCCGGTCGTAAATCTTGATCAGACCTGTGGGAGCGAGCCTGCTCGCGAAAGCGGAGTGTCAGTCAGTAAAGCTCTGGCTGAAAAGGCCCCTTCGCGAGCAGGCTCGCTCCCACACAGGTTCAGTGGTGTTTGAGTCCCTGGTATACGAGCCTTTTCCATGTCCGACTATCTGCTGCAAATGAACGGCATCGTCAAAACCTTCGGCGGTGTCAAAGCGCTGAACGGCATCGACATCAAGGTCCGGCCCGGCGAATGCGTGGGCCTGTGCGGCGAGAATGGCGCCGGCAAGTCGACGCTGATGAAGATCCTTTCGGCGGTCTATCCCCATGGCACCTGGGACGGTGAAATCCTCTGGGACGGGCAACCGCTTCGGGCGCAATCGATCAGCGAAACCGAGGCCGCCGGCATCGTCATCATCCATCAGGAACTGACCCTGGTGCCGGACTTGTCGGTGGCGGAAAACATCTTCATGGGCCATGAGCTGACGCTGCCCGGCGGGCGCATGAACTACCCGGCGATGATCCACCGTGCCGAAGCCTTGATGCGTGAATTGAAAGTGCCGGACATGAACGTTTCGCTGCCGGTTTCGCAGTACGGCGGCGGCTATCAGCAACTGGTGGAAATCGCCAAGGCCCTGAATAAACAGGCGCGTCTGCTGATCCTCGACGAACCTTCCTCGGCCCTGAGCCGCTCGGAAATCGAAGTGCTGCTGGACATCATCCGCGACCTCAAGGCCAAGGGCGTCGCCTGCGTCTACATCTCGCACAAGCTCGATGAAGTCGCCGCCGTGTGCGACACCATTTCGGTGATCCGCGACGGCAAACACATCGCTACCACCGCCATGGCCGACATGGACATTCCACAGATCATCACGCAGATGGTCGGGCGCGAAATGAGCAACCTCTACCCCAGCGAGCCGCATGCAATTGGCGAGGTGATTTTCGAGGCGCGCCATATCACCTGCTACGACGTCGACAACCCCAAGCGCAAACGGGTCGACGACATTTCCTTCAGCCTCAAGCGCGGCGAGATCCTCGGCATTGCCGGGCTGGTCGGGGCCGGCCGCACCGAACTGGTCACCGCACTGTTCGGCGCTTACCCCGGCCGCCATGAAGGCGAAGTCTGGCTGGACGGCCAGCCAATCGACACGCGCACGCCGCTGAAAGCGATCCGCGCCGGCCTGTGCCTGGTGCCTGAAGATCGCAAGCGCCAGGGCATCATTCCGGATCTCGGTGTCGGCCAGAACATCACCCTCGCCGTGCTCGAGAGTTATTCGAAAATGACCCGCATCGATGCCGAAGCCGAGCTGGGCTGCATCGACCGGGAAATCTCCCGTCTGCATCTGAAGACCGCAAGTCCATCCCTGCCGATCACCAGCCTGTCTGGCGGCAATCAGCAGAAAGCCGTACTCGCCAAGATGCTCCTGGCGAAACCGCGCGTGCTGATTCTCGACGAGCCGACCCGAGGCGTGGACGTCGGCGCCAAGTACGAGATCTACAAATTGATGGGCGCGCTCGCCGCCGAAGGCGTGTCGATCATCATGGTTTCGTCGGAACTGGCCGAAGTACTCGGCGTCTCCGACCGCGTGCTGGTGATCGGCGAAGGCCAGTTGCGCGGCGATTTCGTCAACCATGAGCTGACCCAGGAACAGGTACTCGCCGCCGCCCTCAGTCAGCCGGGCAGCCATAACAATAATGATCGGAAAACCGCGTAAATGAATCAGGTCAAACAACTGTTCACCCGCTACAAGATGCTCTCGCTGGTATTTGCCGTGGTGCTGATCTGGCTGTTCTTCAGCTGGCAGACCGAAGGCGGTTTCCTTACCCCGCGCAATCTTTCCAACCTGCTGCGGCAGATGTCGATCACCGGAATTCTCGCCTGCGGCATGGTGCTGGTGATCATCAGCGGCGAGATCGATTTGTCGGTGGGTTCATTGCTCGGCCTGCTCGGAGGCCTCGCGGCGATACTCGACGTGGTCTATCACATTCCGTTGCTGGCCAATCTGAGTCTGGTCGCCCTGTGCGGCCTGATGATCGGCCTCGCCAACGGCTACATGGCGGCGTACTTGCGCATACCGTCGTTTATCGTCGGCCTGGGCGGCATGCTCGCATTTCGCGGGATTTTGCTGGGGATCACCGGCGGCACCACCATCGCCCCGGTATCGCCGGAGCTGGTCTACGTCGGCCAGGGTTATCTGCCCCACGCGATAGGCACCGGCCTGGGTGTGCTGCTGTTTGTGCTGACGGTGTTCCTGACCTGGAAACAACGACGCAATCGCGCCCTGCATGGCCTGGCGGCGCATTCGCTGGTGCGTGATGTTGTGCGCGTGCTGGTGATCGGCGCGGTGCTGGCCGGTTTTGTTCAGACCCTCAATAGCTATGACGGCATTCCCGTGCCGGTGCTGCTGTTGCTGATTCTGCTCGGCGTGTTCAGCTACGTCACCAGCCAGACCGTGTTCGGCCGCCGGGTCTATTCGGTCGGCAGCAACATGGAAGCCACGCGCCTGTCAGGCATCAATGTGCAGGCGGTCAAGCTGTGGATTTTCGGCATCATGGGCGTGATGTGCGCCCTCGCCGGCGTGGTCAACACCGCACGCCTCGCCGCCGGCTCACCGTCCGCCGGCAGCATGGGCGAACTCGATGCCATCGCCGCCTGCTTCATCGGCGGCACCTCCATGCGCGGCGGCTCCGGCACCGTCTACGGCGCCCTCCTCGGCGCGCTGGTGATCACCAGTCTGGACAACGGCATGTCCATGCTCGACGTCGATAGCTACTGGCAGATGATCGTCAAGGGCAGCATTCTGGTGTTGGCGGTCTGGGTGGATGTGAGTACGCGTACGGCGCGGCGTTGATCGCCGCGAGCCTGGAGGGATCTGCTTCAAAAGGGAGCAAGAACGCAAGCCGCTGCTACGCTACGTAACACAATATTATGGAATACCAGATACCACAAAACATTGCTTTGAACGCTTGGTCCGCTCTGGCTCAATGGCTTCGAAGGTCTTGCACAGCTTGGCCCGTATCTTGCTCCTCCAGTGCATATCGCGCTCAAGGTCTATGGCCATGCCTGCATCCTCCGCACAATTCGGCAACGCTCACACCCGCTCTTCAAGCGCGGCGTGTGCGTTGCCGTGCGCAGCCATGGCGCGTTATCTCCGTCGATTTCGCTCTTCGTCCTCCATCGTGCTGCCGCAGCTGCCATCCTGCGTGAGCGCAAAGCAAAACGGTTTCTGGCAGATAGTCAGGTAACACCTCCCCACGAGAGTCTCTCTCGATCTCTCGCAGTTTCCGCCTTGGCGGATCGCTGCGCACCGTCATTACCGAGTTTCCTGGTGAGTCCCTCCGGCTCGCCCGGCGCTCTGCATCCGGAACAAACCTCATGAACCAAGATACCGCCTTGCTTGTGATCGATATGCAAAAGGAAGATGGCTTCCCGCTCGAACGCTTCGATCAAGTGGTCGATAACGCCGCATCCCTGATCGATCGCGCTCGCCAGTTGCACATCCCGATTTTCTACACCCGCCATGTCAACGACGCTCCGGGCCGCGATCTGGCGCTGGGCGAACCGGTAGACGACCAAGGCAGGCCAACGACTTACCGCGCCGGCACATTTGCGATCGAGATCATTGACGCCCTGGCGCCTCGAGACGCTGACGTCGTCATCGATAAACGCCGCTACAGCGCCTTCCACGGCACCCGTTTGGCTCAGATGCTCAACCGCCGAGGCATCAAACACCTGGTGGTCATCGGCGTGCTGACGGATGTGTGTGTCATGAGCAGTCTGTTCGACGCCTATCAGCACGACTTCCAGGTCAGCCTTGTCGCTGACGCCTGTAGTGCGACTACAGAGGGAGCGCATTACTCGGCACTGTTCATCCTTTCCAACTGGCTGTACGGGCTGGAGCTCTTCACCACCGAGCAGTTGTCGAGACGCTGGAACAACGAGCCGGCAACATCGCTTCGAACCGCCGAACCCGATCACCTCGCCTTCCAGCCAGATGAATTCCCACAAGTCGTAGCGCGCTTTCAACGCCGCCTCGTCGACCCCTGCTGAACGGAGAACAGACATGAAAGTTGAAAAACGCAGCATCGACTTTATCCCTGAGAGCGAGCGTCACGGTCGGCCCCGTTCCTTGTTCTTCGTCTGGTTTGGTGCCAACGCCAACATCACCACGGTAGCGGCTGGAGTGTTGCCCATCAGCCTGGGACTCAATCTTTTCTGGAGTGCGCTATCGATTCTTATCGGTTCGCTGATTGGTGCAATCTTCATGGCTTCGCACTCCGCACAGGGGCCGAGACTGGGTATTCCGCAGATGATCCAGAGCCGGGCACAATTCGGGGTTTTCGGCGCTATCGTACCGCTGCTGTTCGTCATGCTTATTTATTTGGGCTTTTTCGTCAGCAACACGCTGTTGGCTGCTCAGGCGGTGAGCGACCTGAGCCCGTTGAGCACCGCTGGCAACATCGCTCTGCTGGGCGCGGCATGCTTCCTGGTCGCGCTGTTCGGCTACCAATTGATTCATCGCGTACAGAAGCTGCTTTCGCTGATTTCGATTGCCGTGTTCGGCATCGCCACCCTGCTCGCTCTCGCGCTGCCGATAGAGGCCGGCCAATGGACCGCGCAGGGTTTCAATCTGGTCAGCTTCCTCGCCTCTGTCAGTATCGCGGTCACTTGGCAACTGTCCTACGCACCTTACGTGGCGGACTACTCTCGCTATTTGCCGAGCGACACTTCCGCCCGCCAAGTGTTCTGGTACAGCTATGCCGGTACCGTTATCGGCGGAAGCTGGATGATGTTGTTAGGCGCCGTACTGGCCAAGGGCATGGTGGGGTTCTCCGATAACGTCGGGCTGCATCTTATAGGCCTGCTCGGAGGAGGCACGCTGCTGATGGTGGCATTCGTGCTATACGGCCAGATCGCCATCAATGTGTTCAACCTGTATGGCGCTTTCATGTCGACGATCACGATGATCGAGCCTTTCTCTGCGCTCAAAATCACCCCGTCTGTACGTGCGGGATTCCTGCTGATCATCTGCACGATCGCAACCGGTTTATGCACATTGGCGCAGGACGACTTTCTGCAGTTCTTCCTGAATTTCATTTTTTTCATGAGCTACTTTCTGATCCCCTGGACGGCGATCAATCTTGTCGACTATTACGCGCTGCGCAAAGGCGTTTACCGGATTGCCGACATCTTCGATCCGGCAGGCATCTACGGTCGGGTGAACTGGACAGCAATCGCAGTATTCCTTTGCACCATTGCTCTGGAAATTCCGTTCATGAACACCTCCATGTACGTCGGGCCTGTTGCCACCAGCCTGCAAGGCGTAGACCTGGCGTGGGTCGTTGGCTTGCTGTGCCCTGCGTGCGCTTACTACGCCCTCATGCGCCGGCGCGGTTCGCTGTTGATCAAGGCATCGCAAGTTTGATGTTCGCAGGCTGAGAGCGTTTGTGCTCTTCTATCGGAACAGTACTGAGGCCCGTATTCACGGGCCTCTTACTTCCTGTGCAAGTTTGTGTAACATCCGGGAAACTGGACGATTCGATTTATACGTAAGTCAAAACAATTACTGGCAGTGATTTATTGTCAGGGACATGATCAACGGCCCAACCCAACTCTCTGCAGTTGTACAAGCGCAGCGGTAATCGTTGAGTCTTGCCGAATTTCATCAGCCGCCTCGTTTGCGAGCTGAAGCGAACATCAGCGTTTCGCTGATGGCTTGAACTGACGATCAATGTCCAACATCTTCGCGACGCACAAGGCCAGGCGCTCATTGATCACCCGCTCCTGCTCGTTTTTGAGACACTTCTCACAAAGCCCGGCATGGCCGGCGCTTGCCTTGCAACGCTCCGCTTGCGGCGAGGTTTTGTACAGCCTATTGCATTTTGTACAAGCATGACGCAGCTCGTCGTTTTCCATGGCCCTTCTTCCTGTCAAGGCACAAACGGGTCATTAACCATTACATGAGCTTCGCTGAATCTGTACAGGAAATAGTTCGTTTATCGCCTCGCTTGCGAAGCTTGCTAACTAAAATCTTCCACTGGACTAACTGCACCAACGTACTAACTTGAAAGTATCGGCAGCGATCTACAGATTACGCGCTAGTTAAACGCAGCGATAATCCTCGTCAACATAAAATGACATTCAAATGCCATGACACCGGGCAAGCGCCGATATATTTTGCCGTTTCGCTTAGTTGCGCTGATCAAACTTTCGCAATCACAGGAGGAGCGTTGTTATACCGCAAGCGCATGCTTGTATAAGTAATTTTCAACCGGTGCGGACGCATGTCGAGATGTTAGAAAAAACTGTGAATTTCCTGGCGCGAGGAACATCCCTCTTTCATGAGTAAAGGGAGAGCCTCATGAGCCAGACAGATTTGTACATGATTAAGTACCGACTTCACGGTGTGCCCAAATCCTTCATTATCCGCGCCAAATTGATGAACAACGCAGAAGCCTGGCAGTCGGCGAGTTGTGATGCCGGGTTGACGCCAATTCCCAAGCCAGGCCGGCCTCCATTGAAGCGCTTCTCGAAACCGATGGCCGAGCGATTCGGCGTCACCGACGTGCAATGGCACGAATCAAAGGCCGTGTGTTGGGACGAGGACCTGGCGATATGAGAATCCCGCGCCGCCAACCCGAGGCCTATCTGCCCGGTTCACCTTCAGCAGCGGGCACTTGAAATTCAAACACCACTCATTGCCGGGTAATCCCCATACCGTTCACGGCCCTGACGGAACCACGTACTCAGTTCACTCGCCACTGTTTTGCGGTTTTCTGGTCAATTCCCCGGCAAATCAGATATTTCTGCCTAGACTTGAACATGTCTCGGCACTTGAACGCGTTCAGCGCGTCGAGCGGTCATCACAATAAAAACAAGAGGAATCACCCAGATGCTCAGATCTCTGTTCAGCGCACTTGCCTGCGCTTTGGCGGTAAGCAGCATGAACCCGGCCATGGCGGCAGACCCGGTGATCATCAAGTTCTCGCATGTGGTCGCTGACCAGACGCCCAAGGGGCAAGGTGCGTTGCTGTTCAAGAAACTGGTCGAGGAACGTTTGCCGGGCAAGGTCAAGGTCGAGGTGTATCCCAACTCCTCGCTCTTTGGTGACGGCAAGGAAATGGAAGCGCTGTTGCTCGGCGATGTGCAGATGATTGCGCCGTCGCTGGCCAAGTTCGAGCAGTACACCAAGACCGTGCAGCTGTTCGACCTGCCCTTTCTTTTCAATGACATCAACGCTGTCGACCGCTTTCAACTGAGCCCGCAGGGTCAGGGCCTGCTCAAATCCATGGAAAGCAAAAACATCACCGGCCTGGCTTATTGGCACAACGGCATGAAACAACTGTCGGCCAACAAGCCACTGCGTGTACCGGCGGATGCGCGCGGCCTGAAGTTCCGGGTGCAGGCCTCGGCGGTGCTGGAGGAGCAATTCAAGGCGGTGCGCGCCAATCCGCGCAAGATGAGTTTTGCCGAGGTATATCAAGGCCTGCAGACCGGTGTGGTCAACGGGGCGGAAAATCCTTACTCGAACATCTACAGCCAGAAGATGCATGAAGTGCAGAAATACATCACTGAATCCAACCACGGTGTACTGGACTACATGCTGATCACCAACACCAAATTCTGGAACGGCCTGCCACCCGACGTGCGCAGCGAACTGGACAAGATCGTCGTGGAAGTCACCACCCACGTGAACAAGGAAGCCCAGCAACTGAACGAGGGTGACAAGCAGCGCATCCTTGCCGCCAAAACCACGGAAATCATCACGCTTACGCCAGAAGAACGTGCGCAATGGCGCGACGCGATGAAACCGGTGTGGAAGAAGTTCGAAGGCGAAATCGGCGCTGAGCTGATCTCTGCCGCCGAAGCCGCAAACCAGGCGCAATAATCGCAAGGCAGGCGCCGCTGCGTCGGCGCCTGCCCGTCTTCACTCGACGTGAGATGCCATCCATGAAAGCGCTTCGGCGAATCTGGGAACACTTCGAGGAAGGCTTCATCGTCTTCCTTCTGGCGGCCATGACCCTCGTCACGTTTGTCTACGTGATCCTCAATAACTTCTACAGCCTGTTTTACTGGCTCGCCGATCATTGGCCGGCGGCCAGTGTTCCGCTGTTCGCTGTTGGCGATCAGATCATGGGCATGGCGCAGGCCATGACCTGGAGCACTGCCCTGACCAAAGCGCTGTTCGGCTGGCTGATTTTTTTCGGTCTGGCTTATGGCGTGCGCACCGCCGGGCATATCGGTGTCGACGCACTGGTCAAACTGGCGCGCAGATCGGTACAGCGTTACATCGGCATCCTCGCCTGCCTGTGCTGTCTGGCCTACGCGGGGCTGCTCGCCGTCGCCAGCTTCGAATGGATCGAAACCTTGATGAACGCCGGTATCGGTGCCGAGGATCTTGGCCATTTCGGCGTCATGCAGTGGCATATCGGGTTGATCGTGCCGCTGGGCTTCGCGCTGGTGTTCATCCGCTTCGCTGAAATTCTCCTGCGCATCCTGCTCAATCGTCAGACCGGCCTCGGGCTGGCCGATGAGGCGGCCGACGCGCTGAAACTTGCCGAACACGAGGATGACAAGCCATGACCATCGCCTTCCTGTTCGTGGCCCTGTTCGCCTTGATGTTCATCGGCGTGCCGATCGCCATTTCGCTGGGCCTGGCCGGCTCCTTGACGATCATTTTCTTCAGTCCCGACTCGGTGCGCTCGCTGGCGATCAAACTGTTCGAGACCTCGGAACACTACACGCTGCTGGCCATTCCGTTTTTCCTGCTGGCCGGGGCCTTCATGACCACTGGCGGCGTCGCCCGCCGGCTGATCGACTTCGCCAACGCCTGTGTCGGGCATATTCGCGGCGGCCTGGCCATTGCGGCGGTGCTGGCCTGCATGCTGTTCGCCGCCCTCTCCGGTTCAAGTCCCGCCACGGTCGCTGCGGTGGGCTCGATTGCGATTGCCGGGATGGTCCGTTCCGGCTATCCGCAGGCGTTCGGCGCAGGGATCATCTGCAACGCCGGTACGCTGGGCATCCTGATCCCGCCGTCGATCGTGATGGTGGTTTACGCCGCCGCTACAGAAACCTCCGTGGGCAAGCTGTTCATGGCCGGCGTGGTGCCTGGCCTGCTGCTGGGCACGGCGTTGATGGTGGCGATCTACATCGTCGCGGTGAAGAAAAATCTCCCCGCCTTGCCGCGTGCGACGCTTCGCGAGTTTCTGAGTACAGCACGCCAGGCAATATGGGGCCTGTTGCTGATGGTGATCATCCTCGGCGGCATCTATTCGGGCATGTTCACCCCGACCGAAGCTGCCGCAGTGGCAGCCGTCTATTCGGCCTTCATCGCTTTGTTCGTCTACAAGGATCTGACCTTTCGCGAGACCCCTAAGGTTCTGCTCGACTCGGCCAAGCTGAGCATCATGCTGATGTTCATCATTGCCAACGCCATGCTGTTCGCCCACGTGCTGACCACCGAACAGTTACCTCAACAAATCACTGCCTGGGTGATCGACGCCGGCCTGACGCCGGTGACGTTCCTGCTGGTGGTCAACATTGTGCTGTTGATTGCCGGCGCGTTCATGGAACCGTCAGCGATCATCCTGATCCTGGCGCCCATCCTTTTTCCTATCGCGATGAAACTGGGCATCGATCCGATTCACCTCGGCATCATCATGGTGGTCAACCTTGAGATCGGCCTGATCACGCCACCGGTGGGCCTGAACCTGTTCGTGACCTCGGCGGTGACCGGCATGTCCTTGCCCGCCACAGTCAAAGCCGCGATGCCGTGGTTGTCGATTCTGCTGTTGTTCCTGATCCTGATCACTTACGTGCCATGGATCTCACTGGTGCTGCCGAACTGGCTGGGGATGAACTGACGTCGTGACGATCACGTTCAGCCGGGACCGGCTAGAGTGCAATCACTCTGCTTAAAACCATAACAAGACGGAGAAGTGCCCCCATGCGAGTCAAAACACGCTTTGCCCTGCTGGCCGCCGCCACGCTGACCCTTAGCAGTGCTGCGCAGGCCGCGCCCGTGTTCATCAATATCCTCACCGGCGGAACCAGCGGGGTTTACTACCCGATCGGGGTCGGTCTGTCGCAAATCTACAGCGACGGTATTGCCGGCTCGAAGACATCGGTGCAGGCCACCAAAGCGTCGGTAGAAAACCTCAACTTGCTACAGGCCGGTCGCGGCGAGTTGGCCCTGGCTTTGGGCGACTCAGTGGCCGACGCCAAAAACGGCGTGGAAGACGCCGGTTTCAAAGCACCGCTGACCAAATTGCGCGCCTTGGGCGGCGCCTATCCCAATTACATTCAAATCGTCGCCAGCCAGGAGTCGGGAATCAAAACCCTCGCCGATCTCAAGGGCAAGACCATCTCGGTCGGCGCCCCAAAATCCGGCACCGAATTGAATGCGCGGGCGATATTCAAAGCGGCCGGCCTGACCTACGAGGACATGGGCAAGGTGCAATATCTGCCGTTTGCCGAATCGGTGGAATTGATCAAGAACCGGCAACTGGACGCCACCCTGCAATCGTCGGGACTGGGCATGGCCGCCATTCGTGACCTGTCGTCGGTGATGCCGCTGAACTACGTCGCCATTCCGAGCGAGGTGGTGACAAAAATCGGCAATCCGGCCTACCAGAGCGCAATGATCCCGGCCAACACCTACGACGGACAGGCCGAAGCCGTGCCCACCGTGGCAATCACCAATATTCTGGTGACCCGCGCCGACCTGCCGGATGACGTCGTCTATGACATGACCCGCCTGCTGTTCGACAACCTGGGGCGCTTGGGTAACTCCCATTCGGCGGCCAAGGACATCAAGCTGGAAGCGGCTGCGAAAAACCTGCCGATCGCGCTGCACCCCGGCGCCGAGCGCTACTACAAGGAAAAAGGCGCTTTATAAGCGCTTGTGCGCAGTGGCGTGACGGCCACTGCAGCGTCGATTCCTTTGTGTGGTCATGAGGAAGGCAGCCAATGAGTGACGAGCATCACGGTATTTCCGCGAACCCACGGGACTGGCCGAAAACCCTGTTTTACGTAGCGTTGCTGTTCTCGATTTTCCAGATCGTCACCGCAGCCTTTTCTCCTCTCTCCAGCCAGGTGCTGCGTGCGGTGCACGTCGGTTTCCTGCTGTGGGTGGTGTTTCTCAGTTATCCGGCACACGGCACAGACCGTCCGTGGCAACCGCTGGCCTGGCTGCTGAGCCTGGCCGCCATCGCTACCGCGCTGTATCAATGGGTGTTCGAGGCCGATCTGATCCAGCGCTCCGGTGACCTCACCTCGGCCGACCTGATGATCGGCATCGTATTGATTGCCCTGGTCTTCGAAGCCGCGCGACGGGTCATGGGCATCGCGCTGCCGGTAATTTGCGGGCTGTTCCTGGCGTACGGCCTGTTCGGGCAATACCTGCCCGGCGAACTGGCCCATCGCGGCTACGGTTTCGACCAGATCATCAATCAACTGTCGTTCGGCACCGAAGGGCTGTACGGCACGCCGACGTATGTGTCGGCGACCTACATTTTCCTGTTCATCCTGTTTGGCGCATTCCTTGAGCAGGCCGGCATGATCAAGCTGTTTAC
The DNA here is from genome assembly GCF_004307525.1 of Pseudomonas sp. Sample_21. Taxonomy (NCBI): domain Bacteria; kingdom Pseudomonadati; phylum Pseudomonadota; class Gammaproteobacteria; order Pseudomonadales; family Pseudomonadaceae; genus Pseudomonas; species Pseudomonas sp. Sample_21. Next base: position 172,072 of record NZ_RCNZ01000079.1, read on the forward strand.
CGACTTCGCCATGGGCTTGTTCGGGCACAAGCTGGGAGGCCCGGCGAAAGTGGCCGTGGCCTCGTCGGCGCTGATGGGGACGATCACCGGCTCCGGGATCGCCAACGTCGTGACGACCGGGCAATTCACCATTCCGCTGATGAAGCGCTTTGGCTATCGCGCCGCGTTCGCCGGCGGCGTGGAAGCCACCTCCAGCATGGGCAGCCAGATCATGCCTCCGGTGATGGGCGCGGTCGCCTTCATCATGGCTGAAACCATCAATGTGCCCTTTGTCGAAATCGCCAAGGCAGCGCTGATACCGGCCCTGTTGTATTTCGGCTCGGTATTCTGGATGGTCCATCTGGAAGCCAAGCGCTCCAACCTCGAGGGCTTGCCCAAAGACCAATGCCCCAGCGCTTGGGGCGCGGTGAAAGCCCGCTGGTATTTGCTGATTCCTCTGCTGGTTCTGGTTTACCTGCTGTTTTCCGGGCGCACACCGCTGTTCTCGGGCATGGTCGGCCTGGCATTGACCGCCATCGTGATCCTCGGCTCGGCGATCATTTTCCGCGTGCACAGCTTTGGCCTGCGCTGTGCGTTCTGGATTGCCCTGGGCGTGCTCTGCACAGGTTTTTTCCAGCTCGGCATCGCGGTGATTTTTGCGGTCATTGCCGTCCTGGTGCTGGTCTGCGCTTTCATCAAGGGAGGTCGCGAAACGCTGCTGATCTGCCTGCACGCGCTGGTCGAGGGCGCCCGCCACGCGGTACCGGTGGGCATCGCCTGCGCACTGGTCGGCGTCATCATCGGCATCGTTTCGCTCACCGGCGTCGCTTCGACGTTCGCTGGCTACATTCTCGCCATCGGCCGCGACAACCTGCTGCTGTCGCTGATCCTGACGATGATTACCTGCCTAGTGCTGGGGATGGGCATTCCGACCATTCCCAACTACATCATCACCAGCTCGATCGCCGCGCCCGCCCTGCTGGAGCTGGGCGTGCCACTGATCGTGTCGCACATGTTCGTGTTCTACTTCGGCATCCTCGCCGACCTGACCCCGCCGGTCGCCCTCGCCTGTTTTGCCGCCGCGCCGATCGCCAAGGAAAGCGGCTTCAAGATCAGCTTGTGGGCGGTGCGCATTGCGCTGGCCGGTTTCGTCATCCCGTTCATGGCGGTCTACAACCCGGCGCTGATGCTGCAAGGCGACAACTTGTGGGCGACTGCCTACATGCTGATCAAGACTCTTCTGGCGGTTGGTCTGTGGGGCATGGCGTCGACCGGTTTTCTGCAACAGAAGATGCTGATCTGGGAACGGGTGCTCAGTCTCGGCGCCGGCGCCCTGCTGATCGTGGCACTGCCGGTGACCGATGAAATCGGCTTCGCACTCGCGATTCTGGTCATCGTGCAACATGTCTGGCGCTCGCGGCGCGCAGCAGCGGCCAATGCATGATCGGCTTGTGCCTGGGTCTGGCCGGCAGTATCTGGGCACAGTTGCCGGTAGCGAATTTCACCCTGGCCTGGAACCACAGCATCGAAAAGATCCGTTGGGAGGAAGACTACCGCGTCACGGCCCAAGGGCTGGTTCTTGAGCAGGCCAGGGTTCGCGGCAACGGCGCAGGCATGGAGATACCCGACGATGCCCGACTGGAGAACGGCAGTTGGCATTTCCGACGCCACTTGCCGCCGCTGCAACCACTGCAATTGGGCCGAACCCCGCAGGCCGGCGATTACCAGTTATGCATGGATGGCAAGTGCGAACTGGTCAGCCGATGGGTTGGGCCGGCCAATATCAGCCAGCCGTTTTTGCAGTTGTGGGGTTGCGAAATGACTTCGCCATCGCATGATGGTTAGCCAGGAAGCCGTGGCGAGCTGTCGCCAACATCGCCACGTTTCGCGGATTACTTGTGCGCCAGCAACGATTTACGTTCGGCCTTGGCGTGTTTCATGGCGGCGATTTCCCGCTCGCACGCTTCGACATCGAAGGAGTTGTCCCACTTGGCAATGGCAATGGTGCCGATGCCGTTGCCGATCAGGTTGGTCACCGCTCGCGCCTCGTTGAGGAAGCGGTCGATGCCCAACAGCAACACCAGGCCCACCAGAGGTATCGAGTGAATGGTGGTGAGCGTGGCCGCCAGGGTCACGAACCCTGCTCCCGCCACACCGGCCGAGCCCTTGGAGGTCAGCAGGAACACGCCGAGCAGGATCATCTGGTCCATGAAGGTCAGCGGTGTGTTGGTCGCCTGGGCGATGAAGATCGCCGCCATGGTCAGGTAAATGCAGGTGCCGTCCGCGTTGAAGGTGTAGCCCGTCGGCAGGACCATGCCGACCACGGACTTTTTGCAGCCGAGCTTTTCCAGTTTGACCATCATTCGCGGCAGCACCGCTTCGGTCGAGCAGGTGCCGAGCGTGATCAGGATTTCATCTTTGAAATATCGCAGAAACTGCATCAACGGCATGCCCGACCATCGCGCCACCGCGCCCAGTACCACGACGATGAAGATCAGCGTGGTGATGTACAGCGCGACCAGCAACTGCCCCAGCGACAGTAAGGTGCCGATGCCGTATTTGCCGATGGTGAATGCCATGCCAGCCCCCGCACCCAGCGGCGCCAGACGCATGACCATCGCGACGATTTTGAACAGACCTTGCAGGAACAGATCGATGGTGTTGATCAGCGGTTTGCTGGTTTCGCCCATTTGCACCAAGGCGACGCCCATCAGCACCGACAACAGAATCACTTGCAGCATGACGCCATTGGAGAAGGCGCCGAGGAAGGTGTGCGGAATGATATTGAGGAAGAATTCGACGAGGCCGCCCTGCTCGCTCGCCGCCTGGCTGTATTTGTTGACAGCGCTGCCATCGAGGGTGCCGGCGTTGATGTTCATGCCGGCACCGGGCTTGACCACGTTGACTACGATCAGGCCGACCACCAGAGCGATGGTGGAAAGAATCTCGAAGTAGATCAGCGCTTTCACACCGATCCGTCCGACCTCCTTGATGCTGCCCATCTTGGCGATACCGACCACCACCGTGCCGAAAATGATCGGCGCCAGGAGCATCTTGATCAGCTTGATGAAACCGTCGGCAAACGGCTGCAGCTTGGCGCCGATGTCCGGCACGAAGTAACCGATGGCAGCGCCGATGACGATGCCGATCAGCACTTGCACATAGAGCTGGCTGTACCAGCGTGATTTTGAAGTTTCCACGGAAGCACCTCATTTTATTGTTGTGGTGGGCATGTGGCTTTGGCGTCGAGGATGACGCCTGAAGCTGCGGCCTCGGCAAAACGAGGCCGCAGATGAAACCGAATCAGCCCTCGCCCAGTTCGCGCATGACGGCATACAGCGCAGATTTGGCTTCGAAGCCGACACCCGGGATATCCGGCAGCCCGACGTAGCCGTTTTCCACGCGAATGCCATCGGCAAACCCGCCGAATGGCTGGAACACGTCCGGGTACGATTCGTTGCCGCCCAAGTGCAGACCGGCGGCGATGTTCAGCGACATCTGGTGACCACCATGCGGTACCACGCGACGCGAAGACCAACCCAGCTCTTCCATCACTTTCAGGGTGCGCATGTACTCAACGAGCCCGTAGGACAACGCGCAGTCGAATTGCAGGTAGTCACGGTCCGGGCGCATGCCGCCGTGGCGCAACAGGTTGCGGGCATCCTGGTGAGAGAAGAGGTTTTCGCCGGTGGCCATCGGCAGTTCGTAGTGATTGGCCAGCTCGGCCTGGAGCGCATAATCCAGCGGGTCGCCGACTTCTTCGTACCAGAACAGGTTGTACTTCTTGATCGCCTCGGCGTAGGCGATACCGGTTTGCAGATCGAAGCGGCCGTTGGCGTCGACCGCCAGGCGCTGGCCGTCGCCCACCACTTCGAGCACCGCTTCGATGCGGCGGATATCTTCGTCCAGCGGCACTGCGCCGATCTTCATCTTGACCACGTCGTAGCCACGATCCAGATAGCTCTGCATTTCGGCCTTGAGCTTGCTCTGGTCCTTGCCCGGGTAGTAATAGCCACCCGCCGCATACACCCACACTTTGTCATCGGCAACGCCGTTGCGATAACGATCGGCGAGCAGGCGATACAGCGGCTTGCCTTCAATCTTCGCCACCGCATCCCACACCGCCATATCGATGGTGCCGACCGCTACTGAACGCTCGCCATGCCCGCCTGGTTTTTCGTTGGTCATCAGGGTTTTCCAGATGGCGAACGGATCGAGGTTATTGTTCTCGTGATCGATCAGGGTTTCCGGGTCGGCTTCAGTGATCCGCGCCAGAAAACGATCGCGCATCAACGCGCCCTGGCCGTAGCGACCGTTGGAGTTGAAGCCGTAACCGATGACCGGTTTGCCGTCGCGGATCACGTCGGTAATGACTGCGACGACCGAGCAGGTCATCTTCGAAAAATCGATGTAGGCATTGGCGATCGGGGAAGCAATGGAGACGGTTTTTTCACGGATATCGACGATACGCATGACGGGTTCCTCTTGTTGTGGTGACCCAACGTTATGCGTTGCGACGACACCCGCCCAATGCTATTAATGCCGCGCCCTATGCACAGGAGGCATTGCCCTTGGAACTGGTTTGGCTTGAGGATTTTTCAGCACTGGCCGAGTACGGCAGCTTTGTCCGGGCCGCCGAAGCGCGCCATGTGACGCAGCCGGCGTTCAGTCGCCGAGTACGCTCGCTGGAGAACTGGATGGGTGTCGAACTGTTCGTGCGCACCCCGCAAGGTGCGACGTTGACCGAGGCCGGCCGGCAGATTCTGCCCAGCGCCCAAGAAGCGGCCAGACGCCTTTACCGCATGCGCTCCGAGGCCCAGGAAGTGGCTGGCATGGCGGCGAAAACCTTGCAGTTCGCCGCCACTCATTCGCTGTCATTCACCTTCTTCCCACGCTGGTTGCGCAGCGCCGAAAGTGGCGCGCCGATCGATGCGGTTCGCCTGCATTCCGACAGCATGGCCGTGTGCGAACAGATGCTGATTCATGGCCAGGTGCAGTTCCTGCTATGCCATCGCCACCCCGACGTTCCGCCGTTACTGGCGCCGGATCAGTTCATTGGCAAGAAGGTTGGCGAGGACGTACTTGTGCCGCTGGCGAGTGCTTCAGCACAGTTCGGCACGTCGCCTGAAACCCTGCCCTATCTGGCCTACACCCACGAATCGGGCCTGGGCCGAATCGTCGCCCACAGGTTGCATGGCAAGGCTGATTATCTGCACTTGAAACCATTGTTCAGCAGCCACTTGGCCGCAGTGCTGATGTCGATGGCGCTGGAAAGCAAAGGCGTGGCCTGGCTGCCAAAAAGCCTGACCGAACAGGAAATGGCTGACGGGCGTCTGGTCAGGGCACTGGATGAAAGTTGGGATATTCCACTGGAAATCCACCTGACTCGCCCGACGGCACCGATCAGCCCTTCGGCCGAGGAATTCTGGGCGAAGCTGGAAGAGTAACTCTATCGAGCAGCCCCTCACCCCAGCCCTCTCCCGAGGGAGAGGGAGCCGATCTGGGTGCTGTTCAAGAACTGAGTTCGACCCGGTATTTCAGGTCGGCGAATTTCTACTGAACACCTCGGTCAGTCCCCTCTCCCCCCGGGAGAGGGTTAGGGTGAGGGGCTTTTGGCCTTTGACTCGATTCATGCCACCGTGAGCCCCGTCCATAGCTCCGAAACCGCCCAAAGTCGCTCAGCCAACTCAGCATCCGCCGCCCATTTCGCAACACCCTTGCGGCCTGCTTCCGGTTCATTGACCGGCGCAACATTGCAGTCTTCGCAATACACGCCGCCCAAATCCGCAAGCAATGCACTGGTCGCGCACCACAACCCCGTCGCCGCGCCTTGCTCGACAGTTTTCAGTCCATTGTGCGCATCCAGCCGTGGCCGGCCCTGCTCATCCAGCGCGTCGAATGCGGCAAGCTCCGCTGTGCTGAGGTGCCGTGCCAGATCCGTCAGAATCTGCCCCGGATGCAATGAAAATGCGCGAACACCTTGGCTACGCCCACGCTGATCGAGTGCGATGGCAAACAAGGCGTTGGCGGTTTTCGACTGGCCATAGGCGACCCATTTGTCATACGGCCGTTGCAGGAAATCGATGTCATCAAAGTCGACTCCGGCAATCTGATGCCCGCGCGAGGACACCGACAGCACCCGCGCCTGGCCAGCCTTGACCAGCGCGGGCCAGAGGCCGCAGATCAGGCGGTAATGACCGAGATGGTTGGTCGCGAACTGGCTCTCATGGCCATCGGCATCGCGCAGCAACGGCGCGGCCATGATTCCGGCGCAGTTGATCAGCAAGGACACTGGCTGACCCGCGCTGACCACGCTGTGGCTGAACGCCGCCACCGACTCGGCCTGCATGAGGTCCATGGGCATCACGCGGACACCGTCCACTCCAGCCAATGCAGCCTCAGCTCGCGCGGTATCTCTGGCCGGCACGATAATTTGCGCCCCTGCCGCCGCGAGGCTTTTTACCGTCAGCAGACCGAGGCCGGAATAGCCGCCGGTGACCACAGCGAGCTGCCCGCGCAGATCGATGCCGGCCATGACTTCAGCCGCTGTGCTGGCGGCGTTGAACGGTGATTGCACAGGTTGTTGAAGCGTGGCCATGGGCGTAATCCTGAGTGAGCTATCGAAGGCCTTCATTCTTGGCTAAGCTCTCGGGACGAACCAGTCTGATAAATCCAGGTTTCTGTCGTGATCATCCAAAATCCTGCTGGCGACCCACTCTCTGCCGTATTGGCACTCTCGGAACTGCGCGCAGCCTGCTCGGTTCGCTTGCAAGCGGGCGGTGTCTGGGCGCTGCGTTTCCAACCCATCGAACTGAAATTCAACGTGGTGCGACGAGGCGAATGCTGGCTGCGCATGCAAGGCATGCCGGCGCGCCTGTTGCAGGCCGGCGACTGTTTTGTGGTGTCGCGCACGCCGTTCATTCTGGCCAGCGGCGCCGACGTCGAGGCGGTGAATGCAGCGGAGGTTTTCGCCCATGACGAAGCCTCGGCAACGTTCGGTGTCGGCGAGGAAGTCGAGTTGCTGGGCGGCAGCGTGTCGCTGTCGGGACCCGGCGCAACCGAACTGCTCAACGTGCTGCCGACCTCGCTGATCATTCGTGCCGAAACCGCAGGCGCCTCGTCGTTCGGCTGGCTGCTGGATGAACTGGGGCGCGAGTGGCCGTCGCATCAGCCTGGCTCGCAGGCGATGTGCAACGACCTGCTGCGGCTGATCTTCATCCATGCGCTGCGCCATCACATCAACAGCGCGGATGCCGAACAACTGGCGTGGCTGGGTGGACTGCGGGAACCGGCGATTGCCGGCGTGTTGCGCGCCATTCACGCTGCTCCGCAGATGCCTTGGCGACTGACGCAAATGGCCGAGATTGCCTGCATGTCGCGATCGGGTTTCGCGGTGTTATTCAAAACTTGCATGGGTGTAGCGCCGGTCGAGTACGCCACGCGCTGGCGGATGCGCGTGGCCGCGTTCCGCTTGCGCAATGGCCGGGACAATGTGGCCACTGTCGCCGCGTCACTGGGCTATCTGTCCGACGCGGCGTTTGGCGCTGCATTCCGCCGCGTGCACGGAATATCGCCGGGGCAATACCGGCGCGATTCACTCTTATAGTCCGGTGATCAAGGTTATGATCGCGACAACCGCCGCCAAGGACATCCGCCTATGCCTGCCATGAAAACCCGCCCCACCCCCGCGCCATTGCTCAAGCCAGGCGAAACCGTGGTGCTGTTCGACGGTGTGTGCAAACTGTGCAACGGCTGGGCGCGTTTTCTGATTCGGTATGACCGTCAGCGCCGCGTGCGGCTGGCGACCGTGCAATCGCCCGAGGGCCAGGCCTTGCTGGCGTGGGCCGGTTTGCCGCTGGACGAGTTCGACACCATGGCGGTGATCCGCGACCGCAATTATTGGGAACGCTCGGATGCGTTTCTCGAAGTGGTCGGGCAACTGCCAGGGCGCTGGCAGCCGCTGAAACTGCTGCGGATCTTCCCGCGTCGTCTGCGCGACTGGGCTTACGATCGCATCGCGCTGAATCGGTATCGGCTGTTCGGCAAGTACGACACTTGTCTGCTGCCGACTGCGGATCACGAAAGCCGTTTTCTAAAGGCCCACGGCTGACCCGATCAGTTGCAGCGGCGTCATCTTCGTCACCATCATCAGCACGATGACAAACATCCCGGCGAACCCGACGACGCCCATCCAGAACCACCAGCGGTACGTGCTCGCGTAGCGATCATCCAGAGGCAGGCTACCTTCGCCCGCGCTCAGCGCCATGCTCTGCAAACGCTTTTGCAACACCAGCACCGGCAGCCACAACGCGCCGACACAGAAGAAAATGATCAGCGAAGTCAGCAGCCATTCGGTGCTCATCGAAAGCCCCGAGAGCCGCATCAGCAGATAGCCGGTAATGACCTGCACAAACCCGGCCGGCGTGGTGATCCACGTATCAAAGCGCACCACCATTCGTGCGACATGGGCGATCACTTGCGGGTTGCCGCTGCGGCTGGCGGCGATCAGGTAGAGGTAGGAACCCATGCCGAAACCGAAGAGGAAAATCGCCGCGATTACATGCAGGTACTTCAGGCACAGATAGACCATCTCAACGCTGCCCATCGGAGAATTGAACCGACAGGCTCAAGTTGGCCGGATCGTTGATCGCCGCCAGATATTCATCGACGCTGATTTCGCCAACACACGGCCGCGCGCCAGGTTGCGGTGCATAACCCCGCGCCATTTTGGTTGCGAGGGCGACGGCGGCGCAGCTGGGGATTTCCGGGCCTTTGTCATTCAGTGCGGTGAGTTGCGCGGTCATGCTCAGCGGCTGGTCGTCAACTCCAATGCCTTGAACATCGATGTACATCGCGCTTTTGCCATCACCGAAGCGTTCGAACCACGTGCCCAGTCGATGCAGACGCGCCGCCCAGCGCACATGATCGCGCACCAGACCGAAGCGCAAGGCTTGCGCCAGCAAGGCGTTGGCGACACCGCCGAGCTTCAGGCCGGCGCCAGCCTTGAAGCGCAGCGTCTGTGCGCCATAGCGGCGAGCGAAAATATCCATGTCCGGCACATCGACATTGGCCAGCACCCGCTTGCCCAGTTGCGGCATGCTGCGCAGGGTCAGATCGAGCCAACCCAATACTTCGTGAGCCTGGCCGTTCTTCAACTGTTTGATCGGTTTGCCTGCGTAGGCGAGCACGCCTTCGACCGTGGACAGCCCCGGCATCTTTGCCGAGGAAGAAATGCCATGCTCGATCGAATCGATTCGCGCAAAACGCGAGCGCTGCTGGTCAATGATTGCCGAAGACAAGGTCGGCACCGAACTGCAACCGCTGAGCACGGCCACACCAGCCTCCCTGGCGCGGGCGTCGAGTACATCAATTCCATTGACGAAGGTGCGGCAGTCAGCCAGATCGCAGTAATTGACCCCGGCATCGATGCAGCTTTCAGCAACCGCGTAGGACTGCCCCTGAAACGGCCCGCCGGTGTGCACCACCAACTGAATATTCAACTCTCGCAACGCCGCTTGAAAACCTGCGCCCATCGCATCACCGCACCAGCCTTCGCAAGCTCGGCCCGACTGCGCTTGCAGCTCTTCGACCTTGTGTTGCAGCTTGCGTGCATTGCGGCCCGACAGCAGCAGTTCAATCTCTGGCATCTGCGCCAGATGCCGACAAACGATACTGCCGAAATTGCCGTAACCACCGACGACCATCACCCTGAATGCCATTGCCCTGTCCCTGTTCCAGCCTAAACGTGTGGCGCAGAGGATATAGGGCGCAGCGGCGACCAGACATTTATTTTGCAACCGGGTATCACCGCGTCCGCTCGTCCCAGGCAAAAAGAATGAACCCAACGCACCTCTCGCCGCCTAACGCACAGACCATCAGGAGTTAAGCCTATGCAAATCGAAACCGTGTGGATCGTATTGGCGGTCATTCTCGTGCTGATCGAGCTTTGGGCCATCAACCGGGTGCGCAAAAGCGAGGGGAAATCGAGCAATAAAGGCGTGTGGATCGTGCTGATCGTGTTCGTGCCGCTGTTCGGCCTGATCGCCTGGGCGTTGGCGGGGCCCAAGCATATCGGTCGCGGCTCGCCTTCCCAGGCCAGCCGCTAAGCAAGGACGCAGGCCCGTCTCAAGCATCACCCGCAGCCCGGCTTTTGCCGGGCTTGTTATATGCAATGCCCGCCACGCGGATTTCTTGCAGGCTGCACGAAAGCATTGTGCCTGCTTCGATGCCAGCCCTTGATTTAGACGGATTGCGCTCGATCAGCGAGTTGGCATGAGTCCTGCGATAGCCTCTTCCTGAATACACAGCAGCGCGAAAAAAAGAACGCTGTGTTCAATCCGTGAAAAGCAGAGGCCTCAAAAATGAATGCTATCGACCTTCTCAAAGCCGACCATGAAAAAGTCAAAGCCATCCTCAGCCAACTGAGTGAGTCCACCGACCGCGCGCTGAAAAAACGCGTCGAGTTGCTGGGCAAACTGGAAATGGAAATCACCATCCACACCCGCCTCGAAGAAGAGATTCTCTATCCTGCGTTCAAGGAAGCCGGCAGCAAGGAAGAAGACATCATGTATTACGAAGCCAAGGAAGAGCACCGCACCGTGGATTCGCTGGTACTGCCTGATCTGAAAGAAACCGATCCAGGCACCCCGGAATTTGCCGGTCGGGTCAAAGTGGTCAAGGAACTGCTGGAGCACCACATCGAAGAGGAAGAACAGGAAATGTTCCCGAAAGCGCAGAAGCTTCTGGGCAAGGCAAAACTCGAGGAGCTGGGTGCGCAAATGGAAGCCATGAAGGCGAGCCACAAAAAGGAAATGGCGGCCAACAAGATCGCTGCGTAAAGCGCTGAAGACACCAAAGCCCGGCAGCGATGCCGGGCTTTTTTGTGCGCCCAAATTGGCACTCGCTCTCACATTGGATATTTGGGCGTTCGCGAGTTTCTGAGCAAGCCACGAAACCTGTGGGAGCGAGCCTGCTGGCGAAGGCGTCAGGTCAACCAGATCATCCATGACTGACACTGCGCTTTCGCGAGCAGGCTCGCTCCCACGGGGTCAGTGTCGGTCTTGATGCAGGTTGTGCTCAAACCGCCCAAGGTGGCCCGGTCTCGAATTTCGCTTCGATCCACTCCTTGAACGCCACCACCGCCGCCGCTGGAAACCGCGACGACGGTCTGACCAGATAAACGCCGCCCGCCGAATCCAGATGCCAGTCGGGCAGCACGCGAATCAGCCGCCCTGCCGCCAGATCGCGGCTCATCAGCCAGTCGCCGGCACCGAGTATGCCGGCGTCGGCGCGGGCGGCGGCGAGCAGGGATTCGCTGTCGCTGGCGGTCAGATTGCCGTGTGGCGTAATGGTCTGCACTTCGTTGCCGCGATGCAGGCGCCACAGCGGGAACGACGCCAGCCCGCTGAAGCGCAGGCAATTGTGTTGCAGCAGATCCTGCGGGGTTTGCGGCATGCCGTGGGCCTCGATGTAGGCCGGCGATGCGCAGAGAATCCGACGATGGTCACTGAGCTTTTTTGCAATCAGGCGATTGTCCTCAAGCTCGCCGATGCGAATAGCCGCGTCGAAGCCCTGCTCGATGATGTCGACCAGGCCTTCGCTGTAATCGGCGACCAGCGAGACCTGCGGGTGAGCCTTGAGAAATTCCGGCAGCAGCGGCCCCAGCCATAACCGCCCCATCGCCGCCGGCAACGCCAGGCGCAGGGTGCCGCGTACTTCGCTGGCACCCTGCACCGCTTGCTGCTGCGCTTCGTTCATCAACTCGACGGCCGCGCGCAGGCGCTGTTCGAGTTGCAGGCCAGCCTCGGTGATACGCACGTGTCGCGTCGAGCGCTCCACCAGCCGCACGCCGAGTCGCTTCTCCATCGCCGCAAGGCGCTTGGAAACGATGGTCGGATGGCGCTGCAACAAACGCCCCGCCGCGACAAACGAGCCTTGCGCGGCGACGGCCAGGAAAGCAGCGATTTCATCGCTGTGCGGGTTGCTCAGAACATCCAGATTCATGGTTTTAAAATGATCGCCCCTGATGATCGGCCCGATTCAAGATCGGCGTGCGCTTGTGCCGCGTCAGCCAATGAATAACGCGCGCGAATTTGCGGCGTGATGATACCGGCGGCAACAGCGGCCAGCACATCTTGCGCGCGCTCCTGATATTCAGCTGTCGTGGCGGTGTGCGCGGCCAGCGACGGACGGGTCAGGAACAGCGAGCCCTTGGCGTTCAGCGTGGCCATTTCCACCGCTGCCGGCGCGCCGGTCTGCGCGCCGAACGAGACCATCAATCCGCGTGGGCGCAAGCTGTCCAGCGAGGCCTGAAAAGACACCCGACCAATCGGGTCATACACCACATCGACCTTGCGCCCCTCGGTGATACGCACCACATCGGCGGCGAGAGTCTCGGCATCGAACACCAGTACTTCGTCACAACCGGACGCGCGAGCCTTGTCGACACTGGCCTGCTTCGACACCACACCGATCACCGTTGCGCCAAGGTGTTTGGCCCATGGCACCATGATTTCCCCCAGGCCTCCCGCGACGCCGTAAACGAGCATTGTCGTGCCCGGCCCGACCGGATAAGTCGCCTTCAGCAGATACTGCGCGGTGATGCCTTTGAACAACACCGCCGCCGCGTCTTCGAACGTCAACTCTTCGGGAATCTTCACCAGCCGCTCTGCCGGAAACAACCGCGCCGAGGCGTAACCGCCCAAGGGGCCAGTGGCGTAAGCGACCCGATCACCGACGCGCACATTGCTCACACCGGCACCGACCGCCGCCACTCGACCCGCGCCTTCCAGCCCCAGCCCCGACGGCAACGCCACTGGTACCGCACCTTTGCGCTGGCTGACATCGAGGTAATTGACGCCCACCGCCGCTTGCTCCAGCCAGACCTCGCCGGACCCGGGGGCCTGTTCGCTGACAGTGCGCAATTGCAGGACATCCGGTGCGCCCGTTGCGGTGAAGCGGATTGCGTTGGCCATGGTCATCTCCATTCATTCGTTAAGCGTTGAGCTCAGTCTGAAAGCGCAGCAATCAACGAACAACCCAGCCTGAATGCAGTTCATTGCTGCAAAGGCTGCAGCAATACACACATAAAAAAGGAGCGGCACATGCTGCCGCTCCTCTTTCAACAATCAATCGAACGCGCCGTTGAGCACCTCGTAGATCAGCCCGGTGGCCAGCGCAACGAGAATGAGGTCAGTGCCCGCCTGTCGCCATTCGTAGCCGTCATAACGAGGCAAATGGCCGAGCATGCGCCCGTCCAGCTTCTTGGCGATACCCGGGGGCAACGGTTTGCCCCGCGCCAGATTCTTTTGAATACCCGGCGGCAGCGGCGGCCCCGGATTCCAGTATTGGCCGCGATAACCATCGATGATGCCGAGAATATTGCCGCGATCGAAACTCGGGCCGCCACCATTGCCAGAGTGTTGCTGGCCCTTGTTGCCATTGCCTTGGCCGCCCCCGCCCTGTTTACCGTGATCCTGCATGTTTTGCGGTTTGCCCTTGCCGTTGCCCTGGCCGCCCTGACCACCCTGCCCCTTGCCATTGCCGGGGTCAGCCAGTGCCGTCGTGCTGCCGATTACAAGCGCGAGGCAAGACAACGCGGTAATCAATCTGCGAGCTTTTCTCATGTGCGATTCCTTCGGTTGGGGGATGCTCTAGAGTATGGGCGAATGTGCTCAGCTTAGTGGATTTCTTCTTGCTGACCACTCGGCCTTGCGTCAGGATTCCCACCCTCTCCACCCCTGATCGAAAAATCATGAATCGTCAAAAGAAGCTGCAGCAGTTGTTCAAGGAAAAGGCCAAAAAGGCCAATGCCAAACTGGCGCCGAAAAAGACCAAATACATCTGCAAGGCCGACCGCCTGAAGCTGGAAGCCGAAGCGGCGCAGGCCTCGGCCGAAAACACCGAGAGCTGATTCAGGCTGTCTGCCGCGACGTCAGCCAGGTCATCAGCGCCGCCAGCACCAGCAATGCCGCGCTGGCGAAAAACGTCAGCCGATAACCGCTGCCGTCGAACAGCAGACCACCGATGGTAGAACCCGAGGCAATCGACAACTGCACCACCGCCACCATCAGCCCACCGCCGGCTTCGGCATCGTCGGGCAGCGTGCGCGCCAGCCACGACCACCAGCCTACCGGCGCTGCCGTGGCGATCAGTCCCCACAAGCCCAGCAACACGAACACTGCTAGCACTGAACTGCCCAGCCCGATCAGCGCGACAGCAATCACCGCCATCAGCAGCGGAATGGCGATCACGACTCTGTACAGACCTGACTTCAGCACCGACCCGATGATCACAGTGCCGATAAACCCGGCCACACCAATGACCAGCAGGATGATCGACAGCATCGAAACGTCGACCCGGGTCACGGTCTCCAGAAACGGTCGCAGGTAGGTGAACAGAACAAACTGGCCCATGAAGAACAGACCTGCGCCGAGCATGCCGAACGCCACGCGGCGGCTTTTGAACAACGCAAAAACATTGGCTGCGCTGGCTTTGCGTGGCGCGGCCGGGAGCGCGGGCAAGCTGATCCATTGCCAGAGCAGCGCAATCAGCGCCACGGGTATCAGGCAGAAAAACGCCCCGCGCCAGCCAATCACACTGCCCAGATAACTGCCCAACGGCGCCGCCACGACGGTCGCCAGGGCATTGCCACCGTTAAAAATGGCCAGTGCCTTGGGCACGCTGGCGGCGGGCACCAGACGCATGGCCAACGCCGCCGACATCGACCAGAAGCCACCGATTACCACGCCGATCAATGCGCGACCGATCATATACACCGTGTAATTGGGCGCCAGGCCCACCACCAGCCCGGACGCGCACATCAGCGCGGTCAACAGCAGCAACAGGCGCTTGCGATCCATCGAGCCGGCGAGCCTGCTGATCGTCAGGCTGGTCAGCACCGCGAACGCGCCGGAGATGGCAATGCCATAGCCGGCCAGGCCTTCGCTGATGTGCAAGTCCGTGGCCATTGGCGTGAGCAGACTGACCGGCATGAACTCGGAAGCGATCAGCGCGAAGACGCACAGGGTCATAGCGAACACGCCGCTCCAGTACGCCGGTTGCTCGCCGTCAGTGGACGCTTCCATGGCCTGGGCTGTCGGGGTGTCGATTACTTGAGCCGTCATGCGAAAACCTGTCTTGAAGAAGAAATCATCGAGGCACTTCTGCCCCGTTACTCAGGCTGCAAAGCTTGACGGATCGGGCTTAACTTGATTAGTAGCGGTAATCTTCATGTGCTTTTGAGAAAAATTCAGCAATGAGCAACGCCAAAGTCAACGACCTGCAGGCCTTTCTGGCGGTGGCCCAGGAGCAAAGCTTCACCAAGGCTGCCGCCCGCCTCGGCGTCACGCCGTCTGCGCTGAGCCATACGGTGCGCGCGCTGGAGCAACGTCTGGGTATCCGCTTGCTCGCTCGTACGACGCGCAATGTCTCGCCGACCGAGGCTGGCGAACGCTTGATGCACTCAATTGCGCCGCTGTTCGAGCAGATCAGCGCCGAGCTCGAAGCCCTCGGCGAATTGCGCGACAAGCCCAGCGGCACGATCCGCGTTTCCTGCACGGACGATCAGATCGAATTGTGCATCCGGCCGATGCTTGCAAAGTTTTTGCAGGACTATCCGGATATCACCTTGGAGTTTTACGTCGATTACGGATTTACCAATGTGGTCAAGGAACGCTTCGATGCCGGCATTCGTCTCGGTGAATCGATCAGCAAAGACATGATCGCCGTGCGCATCGGCCCGGACTGGCGCCTGGCCGTGGTGGCCTCGCCAGGTTACTTCGCTCGCCACCCGGCACCCACCACGCCGCATCAGTTGACGGAGCACACTTGCATCAACATCCGTCACCAACCGGCCGGCGCGATTTACGCCTGGGAGTTTGCGCACAAGGGTCAGGATTTCAGCGTGAAGGTCGATGGGCAACTGGTGTTCAACAGCATTATGCATGTGCTCAACGCCGCCGTGGACGGCATCGGCGTGGCCTACGTGCCCGAGCAATTGGTCGCGCCGTATCTGGCGGACGGGCGACTGGTGGAAGTGCTGGAAGAGTGGTGCCCGACGTTTCAGGGCTATCACTTGTATTACCCGAACAGACGCCAGAGCTCGGCAGCGTTTGCAGCGTTTGTCGAAGCGCTGAAATACAACCGCTGACATCACAAATCATCTGAGCAAAACGCCGATACCTGTGGGAGCGAGCCTGCTCGCGAAGGCGCCAGATCAGATACATCCACGTTGGATGACACACCGATTTCGCGAGCAAGCTCGCTCCCACAATGGTCCGGGGCAGATCTACAATCTTTGTCGCACCTCAAACCCCATGTGGGAGCGGGCTTGCCCGCGAAGGCGCCGGCACATTCAAAATCATCATCGCCTGTCATACCGCTTTCGCGAGCAGGCTCGCTCCCACAGTGATCCGGGGCAAATTTACGATCTTTGTCGCACCCCAAATCCCCTGTGGGAGCGGGCTTGCCCGCGAAGGCGTCGGCACATTCAACATCATCATCGCCTGTCACACCGCTTTCGCGAGCAGGCTCGCTCCCACAATGGTCCGGGGCAGATCAGCAATCCTTGTCGCAACCCAAATCTTTGTGGGAGCGAGCCTGCTCGCGAAGGCTTCGGCACATTCAACCTCATCATCGCCTGTCACACCGATATCGCGAGCAAGCTCGCTCCCACAATGGTCCGGAGCAAGGCCACAATCTTCAGCGCACTCAAAATCCCTGTGGGAGCGGACTAGCCCGCGAAGGCGTCGGCACATTCAACATCATCATCGCC